>JAGALE010000086.1 GCA_017625335.1 Lachnospiraceae bacterium | reverse complement strand
GGCCAAGAATGAGAATACCAATTTGCTGACAGCAGTAGCTGAGGGTAAGGACGCAAACCAGCAATACCTAAGATATTGGCATGGATCTAATACAATAGTAAAGCCACTTCTCACCTGCTTTACTGTTAAGGAAATATACATACTAAATGCAGTAGCCATTGGACTACTTGCCATAGCACTGATTATGCTTTTGTTTGTGAAAAAGGCTTATACACCCGCTGCAGCATTTGCCTTAGGACTAATAGCTACAAGTGTATGGTTTGTCCCAACAACCTTTGAGTACACCTGGAATTATATGCTGATGCTTATCATTTCCATAATAGGTGTAGCCATGTCCTTTAAGGGGAAATGGTACGGCGTGGGGTACCTATTCTTATTAAGCGGAATGCTAACCAATTATTTTGATTTCCTATCTACAGAAACCATAACACTAACAGTGCCACTTTTGTTAATGCTGTGGATTAGGGACAAAAATTCCCTAGACAATGACACAAAGATTTCAAAAAATGAAAACATAACTCCAAGAGATTACAAAAAGGAAATACTAATGTTTGCCGGAAAGAATACCCTACTTTGGGGTATAGGCTACGTGGGAATGTGGATATCCAAGTGGGTAGTAGCAGCTATAGTGCTTGGTGAGAATACATTGCCATATGTGACAGCACATATAAGTCAGAGACTAGATGGAGACGTAGGACTAAATAAATTTGAATACATATATGCAAGCTTGGCTAGAAACATAAAATGCCTGTTACCATTTGAGTATGGAGCAGGAGGAGTGCTGCTAGGAGTAGGGCTAATAGTATTCGCTTTTTACCTTGGTTACGTACACTACGGGAAAAAGGTAGATAAAAAATATATAACAGTATATGCACTGATTGCCCTTATACCATATATAAGATTTGTGGTGCTTCACAATCATGCTTATCTGCACTATTTCTTCACATATAGAGCTCAGATGGCAACTATAATTGCAGTGGTATTCATACTTGAATTACTAACAGATAGGAGGTGGCTTGCTCATGGAAAAACCAAGAGAAGAAAACCTTGATAAAACTGTAGTAAAGTCATACCTAAACCAGGCAAAAGCGTTAGATTTATCTGTAGTAATGCCCTGTCTAAATGAAGAGACAACAGTGGGCTTATCTGTTAATGATGCTATGAAATTTATGGAGAAAAGTTCCATAAAGGGTGAAGTGATAGTGGTAGATAATGGCTCAGAAGATAACTCAGCTAAAATTGCAGCAGCACATGGGGCAATTATAATATCAGAACCAAGACGAGGCTACGGAAGAGCACTAAGAACAGGCTTTGAAAACGCCCAGGGAAAAGTAGTAATTATGGGAGACTGTGACACAACCTACGACTTCCTTAATATGGAAACTATGTACCGGCTTCTGCAAAAAGAAAGCTATGATATGGTAATAGGAAATCGTTACTCAGGTGGAATAGAAAAAGGAGCCATGCCATGGTCTCATAGATGGGGAGTAAAGCTTTTATCCTTCCTAGGGAGAAGAAAATTTAAGGTGAACATATACGATTTTCACTGTGGAATAAGAGGCTTCAAAAAGACATCCCTTGATAAGTTAGAATTGAAAACAGAAGGCATGGAATTTGCTACAGAGCTAATAGCTGAGGCCTCAAGAAAAGGCTTCACCATAAAGGAAATACCAGTCCCACTAAAAAAATGCGAGCTAAAACGAAAGTCCAAGCTAAGGACCATACGAGATGGACTTCGCCACCTAATATATATAATAAAAGCCTAAATTTTAAAAGACCAACTCAGGTATATGTAATTCTTGGTATGTTATAAGGCTTAGAATAAGAAGGGTGTTTCAGTTATGATAGCGAAGGAGTGATAGTTTTTCTTATGTTCGATAAAACAGCCTAGCCATGGTTTGACAGGACGTCAAACCAAGCCTCAGCGGAGCCATGGAAGGCGACTCTGAGGCGGTGGCGGAAGCTATGAAAAATTTCCTCGAACATCTAGAAAAACATCGCGACGTAGCGTGTAACGAAATACCCTTCTTGTTTTAAGCCGAAAGAAGACCAACTCTGGAATATACCTGAGTTGGTCTTTTTGAAATCTTATTTATTGTACATCTCGTACAGCTTCTCAAAAGCTGGAATACTTCTCTCAACCATATCTGTGTTTACACAGTAGGAGATTCTGAAGTGACCAGGACAGTTGAAGCTGTCACCAGGAACAATGATAAGGTTAAGCTCCTTAGCCGCTCTCCAGCAGAATTCATTAGCATCGTCACATAGAGCACGTGGGAACATGTAGAAGGTTCCACCTGGCTCAACAATATGATAACCGATTCTTGTAAGCTCCTTGTATAAGATGTTCTTGTTAGTTTCGTAAACAGAAAGGTCGCTAGTCTTATCAAGCACCTTCTCCACTGCAAGCTGGATAATAGAAGGAGGACAGTTGTGACCAGTAAATCTTGAAATCTGTCCACACATTAATACAATAAGCTTTGCGTCCTTGCAGGCAGGGTTTACAGCCACATATCCAATTCTTTCACCAGGAAGAGAAAGGGACTTACTAAATGAATAGCAGCAGATAGAGTTATCGTAGAAGCTTGAGATAAATGGAGCATCTGCGCCCTCAAAAACTATCTCTCTGTATGGCTCATCTGATACAAGGTAAATGTCATGACCATACTCCTCCTGCTTAGCACGTAAGATATCAGCTAATTTTTGAATAGTAGCAGTTGAGTAAACAATACCTGAAGGATTGTTAGGTGAGTTTACAAGAACTGCCTGAACATTAGGATTAAGAGCCTTCTCAAAAAGCTCAAAGTTAATCTGGAAGGTTTCTATGTCAGCAGGAACAATGGTAAGCTTGGCACCTGTTCCCTCAACATAAGGAACGTACTCAGGGAAGTAAGGAGCAAAGGTGATAACCTCATCACCATCCTTAACCACACATCTTATGGCGTGGGCAACTGCACCAGCAGCACCTGTAGTCATGAATATTTCATCAGCGGTATAACTCATACCGTATCTCTTGTTTAAAGACTCAGCGATAGCTTTTCTGGTTGAGTCAATACCAAGAGATGGACTATAGCCATGAAGAGTAAGAGGATCCTTAGTAGAAAGAAGCTCCATCATATAGTCTGTAAATTCCTGTGGAGCACCAACAGAAGGATTACCTAGAGAATAATTATAGATATTCTCAGCACCTATCTCTTTGGCTCTCATATTTGCATATGTAAAAAATTCTCTGATAACAGAACCCTTGCCTGTCATCTCTTTATACATTTCATTAATCATAAAATATGCCTCCTGTAAAAAAATCCCTTTTATTATAACAAATCATAATATAAAATAAAAGAAAATGTTAAAGAGATAAATATATTTGAACTATATTTATATTAAAATATTTAGAGGTAATAAAAATATAAATAAGTGCAAATAAGAGATAGCTATTGCTTTGCATTTATAATATGCTATGGATACTATGATAAGGAGAATTAAAGTTAATGATAGGAGTAATATTCTTAATTATAGGCTTGGCGTGCGGAGTATATGGTATAAAATACTTTAGACAGCATGGCTTTCTGTGGGAAAGGAAATTAGAAACTGAAGAAAAGGAACCGAAAAGGTATTCCATATTTGAGGATACATCTGATAAAAAATATGGAGGTATGGGCGCATTAGTTGTAAGTGTATTATTTCTAGTGTTAGGTGCCGTAGTACTAATTAGAACGCTGACAGGTCACGGGGACATAAGTATAGAGGGTATAGATATTTCTCTGCCATGCACGTATCTGGATATTCAGTCTATGGGCTTTGATATTGAAGAGGGACAGGAAATTGAAGAGATAAAGGGAACTACAAGCTCTTACAATCGACATGGAGCAACCTATACCGTTGTAGACGATAAAGGAAGACGTTTTGAGGTTCGTTTTGAAAATGATGATGAAGAGGATAAGCTGGCAACCAGCTGCAATATATATGAGCTTCGCTTCGAATATGCACCTCCTAATAATATATATGACGATATGCAAGGGTATGGTGCTTTATATAATTCATGGCAGTATGATTTGGAAATGACACCGGAGGAAAGGGAGCAGGCCCAAGAACGCTACAATAGCATGATTGAAGAAAAGCAAGAATACTATGATAATTATGAGATTCTTGACTCTCCGGATATTACACTGGGGAATAATGTAAATTCAGATATGACCAGACTAGAGGTGGAGGCAATATTGGGTGCAGGAAAGTCCCCTATCGTTTCGGCGTATACCTCTGAATACTATGCTACTAGAGAATACTATATGAGTACAGGTGGGGAAAGGCTTAAGATAACCATAACCTATTTAACAAAGGATGAGATTGCGAAGATACGTATAAGTCAGTAAATGTAAAAAGGTGATGTGACTCCGGGGAGGAAATCAACATCACCTTTTTGAGGGGAGAGAGGATTCAAATATATGAAAAGCTCTTACAAGTGTTAATATACTATTAGTTTGTGTTTAAAGTTTGTAAAAAATGTGAAGTTTTGTTCACAAATCAAGATAAAAAAATGCTACCCTCTGGGGTAGCATTTTTATGTCTTAAGAATGAGCTAAATCTCTAACACACTTATCTAATTGCTGTAATGTCTTCTGAACTGAGTCGTTGATTACTCCTGACTCGTGAGCCATCTTACCAAACTCGTGAGCAACAACTGTAAATCCACGACCTGCTTCACCTGCTCTGGCAGCCTCGATAGAAGCGTTAAGTGCAAGAATGTTCTGCTTGTTCTCAATCTTCTTAAGTCCCTGAGACTTAATGAGAAGCTCCTTAATAAGGTCTGCAGCACCTTCGATTTCGCTAACAAAGCTCTCCTGCATCTCTGCAAATGAAGCCTTTCTGAAAGATGCTTCCATAAGATTCTGGATAGATGAAGCAAGTAACTGACCTGCTGCTTCAACTGCTTCCTCATCAGCATCCTCATCAAGTGGTCCACCGATAATAGAAGCAACAATTACATCATCAACCTCGATATCTTCGCTAAATGCTTCGATGTTATCACGTGAAAAACCAAGCTTGTTAGAAAGGAAGTTACCTTCGTCATCTAAAACCACCGCTATCATATTAGTAGCAGCAGCCCATTTTTCTAATAGCTCATCAAGAGCACTAATATCTAAATAATCCTGTACTGTCATAGCCATACCCTCCTATACATCTAGTCCTACCCAATATTTTATAAAATTTTCCTACAAATTTCAACATAAATTATAGGAAATAAAGAAAAATGTTTACTTTTAATTTGTTAGTAACTAAAATAGAGTAGAAATAGAGAAATGGAGAAATAAAATGAAAATATTTGATACACATGCGCACTATGATGATAGAGCATTTGATGATGATAGAGAAGAGCTTATAGCATCCCTGAGGGAAAAGGGAGTTTATGCAGTTACAAATATTGCTGTTGCCCTTAATTCGTCAAAGGTTGCAGTAGAATATACTAAGAAATATGACTTTTTCTATGGAACAGTGGGAGTTCATCCATCAGATATAGACGAGATGGAGAAGGCAGATGAGATACCACTACTGAAGAAGCTGGCAGAGGATAATGAAAAAATAGTTGCCATAGGAGAGATAGGTCTTGATTATCATTATGACAACATAGATAAAAAGGTTCAGCAAAAGTGGTTTGCAGCACAGATGGAATTAGCCAGAGAGCTTAAGCTTCCTATAGTGGTACACAGTCGTGACGCTGCTAAGGATACCCTAGATATAATGAGAGCTTCTAAGGCTTCGGATATAGGCGGTGTGGTTCACTGCTATTCCTACTCTAAGGAGCAGGCTAGAGATTACCTCAACATGGGATATTTCTTTGGAATTGGTGGAGTATTAACCTTTAAGAACGCCAAGGCAATTAAGGAGGTTGTGGATTATGTACCTCTTGAGAACATAGTTCTTGAAACAGATTCCCCTTACCTGTCACCGGATCCATTTAGAAGTAAGAGAAATGATTCCTCCAGATTACCATATGTTGCAGCGGCTATTGCAGAAATTAAGCATGTGTCAGTTGAGCAGGTATATGAGGAAACCTGGAATAACGCATATAGACTATATAGAATTAATCAGTAGCAATTGGAATCAATAGAATAGTCACGGAGTAATAAAGTATGGAAAAAGATAATTCTAAAAAATTAAGTAACCCACAGGTTACCATAGATATAATTAAAAAGTACGACTTTGCATTTCAGAAGAGATTCGGTCAGAACTTTCTTATAGATGGCAGAGTTATAGATAAAATCATAGCTGCGGCAGAGATTACCAAGGAGGATACTGTCCTTGAGATAGGTCCGGGAATTGGAACCATGACACAGTACCTTGCGGAGGCAGCAGGACAGGTTATTGCCGTAGAAATTGACAAAAATCTTCTGCCAATATATGAGGAAACCTTGGCTGATTATGACAATGTAACAATTATTAATAACGATATATTAAAGGTTGATATCCATGAGCTTATAAAGGGCAAGGCACAGAAGGTAAAGGTGGTTGCAAACCTTCCTTACTACATTACAACACCTATAATAATGGGACTTTTCGAGAATCATATTCCTGCAGAGTCCATTACTGTTATGGTGCAAAAGGAGGTTGCAGACAGAATGCAATCAGGTCCGGGAAGCAAGGACTACGGCGCACTCTCCCTTGCGGTTCAGTACTATGCCAAGCCTTATATCGTTGCAAATGTACCCCCAAACTGCTTTATGCCTAGACCAAATGTAGGCTCAGCAGTTATAAGACTTACCAGCTGGGAGGAGCCACCGGTAGCTGTTAAGGACGAAAAGCTTATGTTCAAGCTAATAAGAGCATCCTTTAATCAGAGAAGAAAAACCCTCCAAAATGGTATTAACAACTCACCAGACTTAAGCTTTAGTAAGGAGCAGGTGGTTAATGCCCTAAGGGAGATGGGACTTTCAGAAAGTGTAAGAGGAGAGGCACTTTCAC
This sequence comes from Lachnospiraceae bacterium, assembly GCA_017625335.1. Classification (GTDB taxonomy): domain Bacteria; phylum Bacillota; class Clostridia; order Lachnospirales; family Lachnospiraceae; genus Coprococcus_C. The sequence continues at coordinate 17,814 of JAGALE010000086.1, read as the reverse complement.
TAGAACAGTTTGCCAGACTTAGCGACCTGCTTATTGAACAGAAGTAGGTGTCGGTTATTGTAGATTAGAAAATGTAATAAACTCATACTCCACCACATATATTTTAGTTGAGTGTAGACTAAGCAATGAGATGGTAAGCTTCTTGTGGCTAGAATACATTTCGCATAGAATGAAGGTGAGGTTTATGTATGGGGAATAGATGGATTTCGTACATTTACAGATATAAGGGCAATAAAAAATGTGAGAATGCAGGCTACATAAAGGTTGTTAGGACAAGCCTTAATGGTGATGAAGAGGCGAAATTAGATATAGGAATAAAGCTACATAAGCCTATAGAATATAGCTGTAGAATATATGCAATATTTGGTGGCTGCAGGCTGTATTATATAGATAAATTCGAGGTACCATCAGAGGCAAGGGACACAATCGTATTTAAGAAAAGCATCCCATGGGTTAATGAGTATGGAGACCAAGTAACTTTAAGCCTGGGAGAAATGGATGGACTATTTTTTCAAGTAGATGATGGTGACACTTTAGCCGGATTATGGGTAGAGCGTGATATAAATGTAGCTCATTTTATGTATAGCAAATCAGATGAGTTGGGTGATACTGAGCAGGAAAATGCCAGAAACCCAATTGAAAATATTCAGCAGCAAAATGTCAATACCCAATGGAATGTCTTTGAACAGGGAAATGCTACTACAACGCAGATTGATGTGGAACGAGAGAATGTTAATGTTCAGCGGGAGAATACAGATCAGGAAAACACTAAAACTCAGTGGAATAATACAGAGCAAGAAAACACTAGGGCTCAGTGGAATAATACAGAACAGGAATATTCCACCACACAATGGAATAATGCAAATCAGGATAATACTGAGAAACACATAGATCAGAAAAACTACATAGGGGAGATGAACCCTCAGGACTTTCAGGTTACCAACCCTATGGAGAAGCTATTGAAAACCCATATCAAACTACCTCAATTTATAGACAGTCCATTTAAGGAGTGTGTAAAGCTTGTGCCACAGGATATAGGTTTGCTGCCTATAAATAATTGGAAGCTGGGGCAAAATAGCTTTTTGACTCATGGTTATTACAGATACAAATATATTATGCTGGGAAAGGTAAGCTTTAACAGTAAGGAAACCTATGTGATAGGTGTACCGGGAGTATATACAAATAAAGAAAAATACTTGGCTAATATGTTCGGATTTAGCTTATTCATACCGGTGAAAAAAGCAGATGTTAAATCAGGAAGCTTTGGCTACTGGGTATGGGAGGTAAAACCATAGCGGACTATATCCACAGTTTGTCCCAGGATATTTGCACTTTTAGGCTCAAGGTGAAGAGGCTTAAAGCCAAGCTTTGTAGCAAGCCTTATTGAAGCATAATTCTCAGGGTGAATTCTGGCATCAAATTGATTGATATTATAGTGGGAGGATACAAGAGGAATCAGGTGGGAAAGTACCTCATAAGCAATCCCCTGATTTTGATATAGGGAATCCACCTTATAGCCAACCTCAACGTAATCACCACTAGGATTTCTATAAAGATTAAAATTAACAGCACCAATAATTCTGTTAGGATTTGCAGGGCTTATAATGTAATATCTTATAAATGATCCTGCTTCATAGGCCTTTCGCTCTCTGCTAAGCATAGCGCGGTGGTAGTCTATGGTATAAAAGCCATCAGGTCTTGTAGGCTCGAATTTTTCGAAGGGCATACGATTCCTTAGATAAAGATCCAACACATTTTTAGCTTTAGTTTCGTCTAAAACTCTAAGAATATAGTGTTTAGTTTTTGTCTCTAATGGTCCCATAGATGTACTCCTTTAATTTATGGCTGTAGCAGACTTATTGTGTTGTTTATAGCATAGGTCTTATCACCATAATTCACCATAATTTACTGCTAAGTAAAACTTGTGAAGCAGTAAGTCATATTTACTCTAACAGTATATTAAATTATTTTTGGTTTGTCACTACATAATGGAGAAGCATGCAATGAAGAAGCAAATGAATATTGAAAATATAACTCAACAGGATAAAGAAGAGAACAAAACAGGAACAGAAATAGGTTTAAAAGCAGACACAAAAGCAGGTGGGGTGGCTGACAAAGAGGAAGCCAAGACACACAAGAGATATATGAGACAAGCGCTTACTCTTGCCAAAAAGGCAGCTGCCAAGGGAGATGTGCCTATAGGCTGTGTCATTGTTTATGATGGAAGGGTTATAGCCAGAGGCTATAACAGGCGTAATGCAGATAAGACAACCTTGGCCCATGCAGAAATTATGGCTATAAAAAAGGCATCTAAGGTTATAGGAGATTGGCGATTAGAGGATTGTACCATGTATGTCACCTTAGAGCCATGTCAGATGTGTGCCGGAGCTATAGTTCAGGCTAGAATACCCAAGGTGGTAATAGGATGTATGAATCCTAAGGCGGGCTGCGCAGGCTCTATTATAAATCTTCTTGATATGAAGCAGTTTAATCATCAGGTGGAGACGACAAGAGGCATTCTTGAGGAAGAGTGTTCAGCATTGATGAAGGAATTTTTTGCCTGGCTAAGAGAGAGTAAAAAAGATAGTAAAATAGAAGGGAAATAGGTAGGTAAAAGACGAAAAACCTTGACTTAACATAATATTTTATATATACTTACTTATTGATAGTCGGATACTAGGACTTTTTATGCCAAATCACATTATTTACTAGAGTAAAGAAATGGGTATGGCATTAAGAATATTACTAAGAATAGTATTTGGGATAGTATATTATTAGACCATTACCAGATGAATTAGTAATCGATTCCCGATCTTACAAAGTAAGCTAGGGATTGATATAAATTTCCGTGCAGCTGGGGAGTTAGCGGTGCCCTGTACTCGCAATCCGCTATAGCGAGAGTGATGGCCGGCCTCGGGTTGTTTCTTGTAGAGCTGCCCTTAGTAAGTGGCGTTGATGTTTGGGTCTTACGCGACAGAAACCTATGAACCGTGTCAGGTCGGGAACGAAGCAGCACTAAGTAGGACCTTCTGGGTGCCGTGAGGTTGCCTGGGCTGAGTTAACTGCTAAGGTAACGTCTATGAGCGTTTCACAAAGCTGGTCGCACGGTTTAAAAAAGAATTTATTTTTGTTTTATATATAGCTTTTTTATTAAGAAAATGTTATCATTAGGAATAATGCTAAAGATGCGATATTTCCGGATTAAGGGGCGAAGATATGAACTACGCAGAGGTAATAGAATACGTTAAAAAGATGACTGCGGATAATGGCAGACCACCTAATTATCCATTTAGAAGCAGATTTGATCATACGCTTAGAGTTTACAGATGGGCTATAAAGCTTCAGTCAAAGCTTGGCGGAGACTTGGATATTATAGCACTTGCAGCTTTGTTGCATGATATCGGCTGGGATGAAACTGGTGACAGACCACATGGTGAGGTTGGTGCAGAACTTGCAGTTGAATATTTGGATAGTATAGGAGTTGACCCTGAGATTATAAGAAGGGTTGGCGAGATCATAATGATACATGAGGATAAGGATACTGATGCAGAATTATCCTTAGAGTGTAAGATAGTTATGGATGCGGACTTACTTGATGAGGTAGGAGCTGTGGGCGTTCTATGGGATGCTATGGCTACTGCTTGTGAGGACGAGCCTAATTATAAGAAAGCATATTACAGAATTAAGAATTATTATAGAATTAACAGACCTAAGATTAGAAGATGTAAGACTGATACAGCAAGAGCTGAGTATGCAAAGCGTATGCAGATGGTTGAAAGCTACATCTCACAGTTAGAGAAGGAGCTTTTCTAATATAGATATTAGATTAGAAAATTACCAGATATAAGTTATCAGGATAAGTGCTTCTCTAGAATAATCATATTACAAGAATTGTTTTGGTTAATTATTTTCAGAATAAAGTGAACTGTTGAAAAACAATTCACTTTATTTTGCTTTATAGATATTTTTTGAATAATAAGTTTTGAATAAAAATTTGCATAAAGCTTTTACGAAAAACCTTTATAAAGAAATATTATAGAATACACATTTTCAGGAGAGAAATATGTACGGAGAATACGAAGATCAAGTCCTTGAAAAACTGCACAATATAGAGCTAATGATACTTAATGATTTTATGGAGCTGTGCGATAAGAATGGGTTAGAATATTTTGCCATATCCGGTTCAGCTATAGGAACATTAAGACACAAGGGCTTTATTCCTTGGGATGATGATATAGATATAGCTATGCTTAGAGAGGACTATGAGAAATTCGTAAAGCTTATGGATAGTGATAAGGAGTTTTCTGCTAAGTATGAGCTTTGGGGACCTGACAGAGAGAAGAAATACTATAACTTTCAGCCAACCTTGTCTCTTAAGGGAACAGTATTTGTAAATAGATGTGCGGGAGCAGCAGGGTATAAGCCGGGCATCCTTATGGACATATTTCCGTATGATAAAATCACAGAGGACAGGGAAAAAGCTCTTAAGGTAATTAAGAAGAGCAGACGTCTGGCAATACTATATAATGTTTGGAATGTAAATTATTTCAAGATTCTTAAGGGTGAGTCTACGGTTCAGAAGATAAAGAACATTATATGTGGAGTGATGAGAATATTCATGAGACTTATTCCCGGAATTGAGGAGAGAATCTATAAGAAGTTTTTAAGCTACACAAGGCTTGCGGAGAAGGAGTCAGATACATATACCTGTCTCTTTGACCCGGGAGCACATATTATGCATATTAAAAAGGCAGAGTCATATCCTACAGTGGAGATGCCATTTGAGGATACTAAAATCAGGCTGGTTAAGAATTACCATGAGCAGCTTACTCAGCATATGGGTAGCTATATGGAGGTACCACCTGAAGACAAGAGAACTAACCACAAGCCTAACGAATTAGATTTTGGAGATTATTGATTAGATAGTTAATAGGTAGATACAATGAAAAAAAAGCAGTTTAAGGAGCATGACGAGAAAACTTTAAAGCGTTTGCAGCAGGTTGAGCTTGATATCCTGAAGGATTTTGTGGCTGTGTGCGAAAAGCATGATTTAATTTATTTTGGAATCGCAGGCACAGGCATAGGAGCACTTAGACATAAGGGCTTTATTCCTTGGGATGATGACATCGATGTGGCTATGCCACGAGAGGATTATGACAAGCTAATGGTTTATATGGATGAAGAATTCGGTGATAAGTACACAGTACTTAATGCAGAGCGTTTTCCAAATTATCCATTGATGACCACAAGACTTTGTCTAAAGGGTACGGAGTTTAAGGAGGAGGCACTTAAGAGCATAGATGCACCTATGGGTATCTTCCTTGACATATACGCCTATGATAAGGTTAGCGACGATCCTAAGGAGGCTAAAAAGCAGGCTTGGGATGCCTGGTTTTGGAGTAAGGTGCTTATACTTAGAAGCATACCATTTCCTATGCTTGGATTTACAGGAATCAAGAAGGGAATAGTACATGCTATCTGTGGCCTGGTTCATATACTAATGGTGATTTTCCGTATATCAAAGAAATGGATTCACAAAAAGGCATATGAGGCTACCACAAGATTTAACCACTACGAGAAGACTGAAAAATGGAACTATATATGCGACACAAACCCTTATGTAAGTACCTATAATGTGGCAGATATATTTCCACTTCAAAAGCTACAGTATGAAGATATAATGATTAACTTTCCGGGGAATATTCATAATAACCTTACTAATATGTACGGTGATTATATGAAGCTTCCACCTGAGGAGAAAAGAAAAAATCATTATCCTTACGCTCTGAAATTTTTGGATGAATAGATAAGCTTAAGATAAGGAAAACCGTGATAAGATAAATTAGGAGCTCTATATAATTTATATATAGGGCTCTTTCGACAAGTATTAAACCTTATATAAATCATGTAAAATATACACGAGAGGGAAGAATATGGATAAAGCAGCGGATAACAAAAATCCTAATGAAAAACTTAAGAAAAAGACTAAGCAGAAAAATACTGAGAATGACACTGCAAATGCTGATGTTAAATCAAAGAATACAGACAAGGGCTTAAGTATTGCTTCAGGCATAGACAAAATAAGTAATATGAAGCTTTCAGTAAAGCTTGTTATAATATGTCTATTTGCATTACTTGCAGCAGTTGTAGTTGAGCTTTACTATAACTCCAGCTGTCTAAGGATTCCTGACAGTCAAAAGGGAGTATTTCCAATTAGTCAGGATGCCATTAAGCTTTCCGGCTTTGAGTATGTAGATGGTAGCTATGTGATGACAGGTGATTCCGGACATATAGAGATAACCACCTCTATGGATTATGTGAATAAGCTTAGCTATGATGTTAATTTTGATAAAGACTCTATTGCAAGAATTCACGTGGTTCATGTTAATACCGGAGATTATATAGATGCAGATACTATTATGGATAAGAATAATAGATATCTAAGAACCTCCACAGTTAAGGTGGATGGTCATGTAGGCTCTGTTGACCTGTTCTTTGAGGAGGGAGCTAAGGGCATCGAGCTTTCTGATTTCAAGTATATTAATGAAGCATCTGTTAACCTGCGCAGATTCCTAATGGTATTTTTAATTGTGGCAGTGGTGTTAGCCATAATCATTTTCAATTCAGTATTTACCGCTAAGGTGGAGAATGGATTTTTGATTATTGCACTGCTTATGGGAACCTTGATTTTGACACTTCTTCCTTCCATGAAGGTGGCTTGGGATGAGGCATATCATTTTAGGGGAGCATACCTGATGTCCATAACAGGTACTGCCTATACTAATGAGGTGATTGAAACCTACCTGAATGATGAGAAGGTGGAGGACATCTGCTATCCTCAGACCAAGGAGGAGAATGCCCAGATTAATAAATATATGGGTGAGGAGCTTAATTACACAGAAGCGGTTGATGGCAATATTGCAGTGAAGGCTCAGATGAGAGAGATAAAGGATGTGGGTCATCTTGCGTCATCAGTTGGTATTAACATAGGAAGAATACTTAAGCTGCCATTCCCGGTTATGTATCTTTTTGGTAGAATATGCAATCTTCTTATGTACATTACTATTACATATTTTGCTATTAAGAATGCAAAGGTGGGTAAGAGAGTGCTTACTCTTATAGCCCTTATGCCTACGGCAATGGTTGCTGCAAGCACCTATTCCTATGATGCAACATTAAGTGCATGTATGTTCCTTGCCATGTCTCTTATGCTCAGTGCATTTGCAGATGAGAAGACTAAGATAACATGGAAGTGGTACATAGCATTTGTGGTATCCATGTTCGTGGTATGTAGCATTAAGATGGTATACGCACCTATGTTTATACTATTCGTGTTTATGCCAAAGGATAGATTCAAGGATAAAAAGACTATGTATATGATGAAGGCCGGACTATTTGTGCTTTGCCTTCTTATCGTAGCCATAATGATTTTGCCAACACTTATTAATCCTCCTGAGACAGGAGATACAAGAGATACAGAATTAACCAGCGTATCCGGTCAGCTTAATTTCATTATGACTAACAAGGTTTACTATGCAAGTCTGCTGCTTAAGAGTATCATGGGTAATATGTTCGACTTCATGGCAGATATAAGCGGACTTGGACTTTTCGGACACATGGGACAGTATCCTTTTATAGGAGTTATAGGACTGATGGTAATTCTTGTGGCTGTAACAGATAAGAGTGAGTACAACATAAAGTCTTATGTTAAGCTCTTATCAGGTGGTCTTGTGTTCGCGGTGCTTTGTCTTATATGGACAGCTCTATATATGAGCTTTACAGCGGTGGGCTACAACGAGATAGTTGGAGTTCAGGGAAGATATTATATCCCTCTTATGCTGTCCACATATGTGATATTTAACAGTGATAAGATAAAATGTGACATCTCACCTAAGGTGTATAACGGCTTAGTGCTGATTGCACCTATGTACATAAATATAAGTATAATGTTTGAAGTAATAACTAATATGTTCTTCTAGAAAAGCTAGTATCAGGTGTATAATGAGTAAGGATAATACTAAACAAAAAAATATAAGTATTAATTTCATATTCAGTTTTATTAAGACATTAATGGGAGTAATATTTCCACTAATTACCTTCCCATATGCCATGCGAGTTTTAGGACCTGAGTATATTGGAAAGGTTGATTACGCCCAGGCCACAATGACATATTTTACCCTTATAGCGGCATTTGGAATATCAGCCTATGCCATAAGAGAGGGCTCGAGAATTCGTAATGACAAGAAAAAGATAGAAGAATTCGCCAGCCAGATGTTTTCTATTAATGTGGCAACTATGGTGATTGGATATGCCTTAAGTGCAGTGCTGCTTGTTATACCAATGTTTAAGGAGTACAGATGGCTTTTGGTAATATTTAGCAGCTCCATGCTTCTTACAACTTTAGGAGTAGATTGGCTGTTTAATATCTACGAGGACTATGTGTATATCGCCATAAGAACTGTAATATTCCAGGTGATATCCATTATTCTCCTAGTGGTATTCGTTCGTGATGAAAGTGATTACCTTCAGTATGCTGCAATCATTGTATTCGCAAATGTGGGTACCAACATTATGAACTTCTTTACTGGCAGAAAATATGTAAAGCTAAGGCTTACCTTTAAGAAGGAAATGTGGGTCCATATGAAGCCTATGCTGTATATATTCGCCATGAATGTTGCTTCGAATATATATCTTGTAATGGACAGGTCCATGCTTGGTATGATGACTGATAATAATGACAGAGAGGTTGGACTTTACTCGGCAGCAGTTAAGATTGTGACAGTGGTTGTAACCCTGATTGGTTCCATAAGAACAGTAATGATTCCGCGAGTTTCCTACTATATGGAAAATGGTGACGAAAAGCAGGTTAAGGAGTTAAACTACAACACTGCCAAGGGAATACTGATGCTTTCTATACCTTCAGTGGTTGGACTATTTTGTCTTAGCAAGGGAGCTATATATCTGTTCTCCGGCAATGACTTTATGGAGACAAATATAACCCTTAGAATTTTACTTATAGATATACTTTTTGCAGCTATGAACGGCTTCCTTGTAAATCAGGTATTTGTTCCATACAGGATGGATAAGCTGGCGGGAATAGCTACATTTATAGGTGCGGGAACAAACCTTGTATGTAATGCCATAACCATTCCTATTATAGGAAGAAATGGAGCGGCACTAAGTACCTGTGTGGCAGAGGCGGCGATATTTATATACTGCGTGATTATGACCAGGGGTAAGTTTGACATTAAAAAGCTTATAAAGCCACTGCTTCAGTTTTTGTTTGGCTCAGCATTGATAGTTGCGGTTTACTTTGCAATATCAGCAGTGGTTAGCAATATTTATATAATTATGATTGTTACAGTGTTAGTAGGTGCTATGCTTTACTTTGTGGCACTTCTGCTTATGAAGAATGATATGATGAAGCTGATGCTGGATACTGTGATGAAGAAGAGAGTGAGTAAATAATTCCATAAGCGAATAGTAACTAGTGGCTGCACCACAATATAATTTATAGTGCTGGTAGTGCAGCAGAATATTAGATAAAACAGGATTGAGTAGAGAATAAATTATTATGAATAAAATCAGTAAAGCAGCAACTGAAGATAACAATTTAAATATAAAAAAGCATACCCAGTATGTGGGTGACTCAAAAGGCGCTGTAGACCTAAGCATTATTATGCCGGTTTACAATTCCGAGGCTTATGTAGGTAAGACCATAGAGACCATATTAAGTCAGTCCTATGATAGCTTTGAGCTGATTGTAGTAGATGATGGGTCTAAGGATGGAAGTGGTGCAATCCTAGATGAGTACGCAGCAAAGGATTCCAGGGTTAAGGTATTCCACAAGGCTAATGAGGGAATATGTGCTACCAGGAATTATGGACTATCTAGAGCAATAGGTGAGTACATCGGCTTTTGTGATAATGATGATGTGTTCTTGGAAAAACTTATAAGTGACAATATGGCTTTAGCTAAGAGATATAATGCGGATGTGGTTAGATTCTCCAGAAGAGTTACCACTATAATGGATGATAAGGTTATATCTGAGGATAATACAAAGGGGTATCCGGATACATTTTACAGTAGTGAGGATTTTGTTAAGGGATTTAGTGATATTAACAAAACCGGCGAGGGTGTCTGGGCAGGAATATATAGAAGAAGCTTCCTTAAGGAGCATGGTATTACCTTTGACGAGACCATGAGATTTGGGTATGAGGACCTTGATTTTATAAACCATATATATAGTCATAGGCCATCAGTAGCTCTTAACACAAAGGTGTATTATAATTGGATAATGAGATACGCTCACAGCACTAGTGGTAAGACAAATATTAATAATCTTGATTCACTTATAAAGTGTCTTAATCATAAAGGGAAAATGCTTAAGTCATATGGTATACTAGAGGAGTATCCACTTCTATGGCCTGACGAGTTATCCAAGCGAATCTACACTATGGTAAGATACGTAAGTCCTCTTAAGGTTAAGATGAAGCTTAAGGACAGACTTGAATATATAAAGCATTTTGCTAAGGCAGATTGCTTTAAGGCTTTTAAAAAGCAGATGAATGAAGACAATGAGCCACTTAAGGCTTTTAGAAAAAGTAATAAGATAGGCTACCTGGTGCTTATACTTTTCCTTAGGAAAAATTACCTGCTACTATACCTTTTGATTACAGGTAAGCAGAGGGTAACAGGGTAGCAATAATCCATCAAAAAATCAGGTAGAATATGATTATGAATAATTAGATTAAAATAGTATAGTAATAACGTATATTAATACATGTAGGAGGAAATAGCTCATGAATATAGCCCTTATATTTGCCGGTGGTTCCGGAACAAGGATGAATACCAAGTCAAGACCAAAGCAGTTTCTTGAGATGAATGGAAAGCCAATTATCATTCATACCATAGAATATTTTGAGAACTGTAAGGATATAGATAAGATAGTAGTTGTGTGTATAGAGGATTGGATAGAGCGCTTTGGAAAGATGCTTACTAAGTACAACATAACTAAGGTGGAGCGTGTAGTTCCGGGTGGAGCAACAGGACAGCTTTCTATCTATAATGGACTTTGTGCTGCAAGAGAGGTTGCAGGAGATAAGCTTTCTGAAAGCGTGGTTTTAATTCATGACGGTGTAAGACCACTTATTACAGAGCAGCTTATACTTGATAATATAGCTATGGTTAAGGAGAAGGGCTCAGCTATTACAGTTACCCCTGCTACAGAAACTATAATTCAGGTTAATGAGAATAACGAAATTAGCAATGTAGTGGACAGAAACAGCTGCTACACTGCCAAGGCACCTCAGAGCTTTTTCCTTAAGGATATACTTGCAGTTCATGAAAAGGCTTTAAGTGAGGGCAAGGACAACATGATTGATTCAGCAACCATGATGAGAACCTATGGACATGTGCTTCACACAGTGGTTGGCCCTGTGGAGAATATTAAGATTACTAATCCAACAGATTTTTATATATTTAGATCTATCTATGAGGCTAGAGAAAACTCACAGATATTCGGACTTTAGAAATGGAGGTCTACGATGAATAAGGTTTTAAAAGAGGATTTGACATACCTTTGTGATAATTTTAAGGAGTACGAAGCATTTAAGGGGAAGACCTTCTTAGTTACAGGAGCTACAGGTTTGGTTGGCTCAGTATTTACCAAGGCACTTGCCTGCGCTAACGAAAGATATGATTTAGGTATCACATTAATACTTGTGGTTAGAGATGAGGCAAGAGCAAGACTTGTGTTTGAAGATTTAGGCGAGGCAGGTCAGATTATAGAGTATATGGTAGCAGATATGACTGACATAGAGCTAAGTACTAAGATTAGTGAGCTTTATCCTGGAAGCATAGATTACATCATGCACGGTGCAAGTATAACAGCATCTAAGCAGATGGTTGATACACCGGTTGATACAATTCATATAGCCTATGCAGGAACTATGAATATGCTGAAGCTTGCCATAGCAAAAAAGTCAAAGGTTGTATATCTTTCTTCTATGGAAATGTATGGAACAGTAGACAAGGAGCGAGTTGATGAGACAGAGCTTGGATATATAGATATATCAAATGTAAGAAGCAGCTACCCTGAGGGAAAGCGAATCTGTGAGTGTCTCTGTAACAGCTATGCATCCCAGTATGATGTGGATGTGTGCAGCGCAAGACTTGCACAGACCTTTGGACCTGGAATTCCAAAGTCAGACAGCAGAGTGTTCGTACAGTTTGCAAACAGCGCAATCAATAAGCAAAACATAGTACTTCACACTATGGGTCTTGCAGAGAAGAATTACTGCTATATAAGAGATGTGGTTGAGGCTTTATTCGTGCTTTTCCTAAGAGGTAAAAAGGGTGAGGCTTATAACGTGGTTAACGAGGAATCACACACCACAGTAATAGATATGGCTAAGATGGTATGTAAGGAGTTTGCAGCTGACGAAATCACTGTGGAGTTTGATATACCGGAGTCTCTTGCAGTGTATGGATACCCTGCAGACGTTAAGCTGTTCTTAACCAGCAAGAAGCTTGAGGCCTTAGGCTGGGAGCCAACTGTAACTCTTAAGGATTCCTATGGAAGACTGATAGAGTATATGAAGGAAGGGTATTAAGGTTTTAATAAGTTCATATATAGAAGAAAACAATTCCCTACTACATAAATTGTGTAGTAGGGAATTGTTTTTTTATCATATATAATGCAAAGAAATAATTAGTGTATATTACTTCGCCAGCTCTTCAATCATATCCACTATCATAGTGATGGAATCAGTTTTTGCGCTAAGCTCCATATTCTTAATGTAGTTATCTCTGTTGTCATATACCTGATTAACTGCTTCAAGTAAGGATTGGTTAGTAACATCCTCTTCCATAAGAAGCTTTGCATAACCACTTTTATCGAAGGATTTTGCGTTAAGTATCTGGTCACCACGGCTTGCCTCAAGTGAAAGGGGTATAAGCACGCTTGGCTTTCTTAAGGCAAGAAGCTCGCAGATAGCATTAGCTCCTGCACGGGAGATTACCACATCAGCTAGTGCAAGCATACCGCTAAGCTCCTGCTTAACATACTCATACTGAACGTAGTTTGGAACATCCTTATATGCATCGTTAGTTTTATCTTTTCCACACAAGTGGATAATGTTATATCTCTTAGTTAATTCATCTAAGCAGCTCCACACAGCTTCATTGACACGAACACTTCCTGTGCTTCCACCGATTATAAGAAGAGTAGGTCTAACCTCCTTGAAGCCACAGAATGCCATGGCCTCAGCTGCATTGCCGTTAAAGAGCTCATTTCTGATAGGAGTTCCTGTAACTACAGCCTTCCCTGCAGGAAGCTTCTCTAAGGTCTCAGGGAAGTTACAGCAAATCTTAGATGCGTTAGGTATACAGATTTTGTTAGCCAAACCCGGTGTCATATCTGATTCGTGGATTATGGCAGGAATCTTCCTTGATTTAGCTGCAAGAACTACAGGCACTGCCACAAAGCCACCCTTTGAGAATACCACATCAGGCTTTAGCTCCTTCATAAGTGCCTTAGCCTCAGAGAATCCCTTTATAACTCTGAAAGGGTCAGAGAAATTCTTAACGTCAAAGTATCTTCTAAGCTTTCCTGTTGCAATAGGGTGATAAGGAATATCCATCTCCTCTATAAGCTTTTTCTCGATACCATCATGGGAACCGATGTAGTGTATATCGTAGCCCTTTTCCTGAAGGGTTGGAATAATCGCCATATTAGGGGTAACGTGTCCGGCAGTTCCGCCACCGGTTAATACGATTCGTTTCATAATATCCTCCATTATCTAATACATTATATGCACAAAATGTATTAAGCGTGTTCCTTAAGAGCCTTTGCAAGCTGGTCAGGACATGAGGTGTTTTTGAAGCCACAGGTTGTACCCTCAAGTCTCTTAATAACCTCAGCTACCTCCATACCTTCAACCAGGGCGCCAATTCCCTTAAGGTTACCATTGCAGCCCCCTAGGAACTTAACGTTATAAACCTTACCATCCTTAATATCAAAGTCAATTGCCTGGGAACAGGTTCCCTTTGTCTTATAAGTCATAATTAAAATCCTTTCTATCTCATTACTTTATCATTAGCTATTTTGAAGCTTTCTAAACTAAACTCCCCATAGTATATCATAATTAATTAAGAGATTAAAGGCATATTTTTTAGAGGAAAATGCTGAAAAATGCTGTGCGAAAACACTTGCTTTCTCAAATTAACCTTCTCTATAATCAGCCCACAGACAGGCAATGAGCTTGTAAATGGATAGCCCTGTCACAGGCTTTTGTTAAAAAAGGGAGGTTAGGTTTAGTAAGCCAAAGACAGCGCTTCAAAATAATATGAAAAGAGGTAAGCAAAATGTATGACGTAATTATGGGATTTGGAACAGGTGTGCATATACTATGGGCAGTGGGACTGCTGGGACTACTAATTAAGATGTGCGTGAGCATACATATGAAATCCATGATAAGAGCATCAGAGAATATGGCTACCACAAGAAGAAGGAGTCTTCGTATAATGAGACAAAAATATGTGAACGGACGAAACCTAGGAATAAACAGGGGAGATGGAGCCGCATTTGTGGAGAAAAATATAAGACGGTTAAAATGGGCGGGATTGCCCCTTGAGCTATGGAAGCGGTCGGGACTTTTGCTTATGCTGTCTGCAGTAATGGTTATGGCAGGAGGCTTCCTATACTACGAGAGCAGATGGAGAGGAAGTCAGGATATGATTACATTTTTGGCAAATGGAGTTTTAGTTTGTGCATTTTTAGTGATAACTGAGAATATATTTTTAATAAATAACAAAATGGAGATATTGAAGGCTAACATTAAGGATTATCTGGAAAATCTGAATCTGCCTCCGGAAAGGGAGCGAGTATCTCCTGAGGACATAAAGGAATTTGGCAATCTCAGGCAGCAGCTAAGAAATGGCGTGAGAGATGTGTCTGAGAAGAATCAGCAGGAGGTGACGGCTGAGATTGCAGCAGCTAAAAGTGGTATATGCGGCAATGAAGCTTCGTCAGGCAGTGACAGCACAAATGATTCTATGTGTAAGGGTGATAATAATAAGGCCTCTTACCAGCCAAGAGCCCAGAACATAGAAAACGATAAGGTCCTTGATAGCTTTCTAAAAGAATTTTTCTCTTGAAAAAGCTTGATAATAATAAATTTCTAATTGAACTTAAAAGCAGTTTGAGCAACAAAAAAATTATAGTAATAGGTTTACTACTTGTCACAGCAATAATCTTAGTAAAAGGGGGAATTGATGCAGGGATAATAGGTGATATAGGCGGGAAGGATTATCCTAGAAAAGGATTAAATAGTCACATGGCATCTAAGGGAGATGGTGAGTATAAAAGTGGCTCGGAAAATGGTCAGGAGGAAGCTGCCCCCGAGAATAGCAGTGAGGATATAAGATACCACACATTTCCTATAGAAAGTAAGGTTTTGGATAAGGATAGCTACTATGACTATTCAAATGCTAAGCTTGCCTGGTACATGGTAAGGAATGAAAACCATGAGCCAACAGGCTGTGATGAAACCATAGATATATATAAGTACGCAGGATATCATGTGGATAAAAAAGCAAAGGCTAGTGATAAGGTTTTATATCTGACCTTTGATTGCGGATATGATAATGGGTATACAGAGCAAATGCTTGATGTGCTGAAGAAGCATAATGTGCCGGCCTGCTTCTTCGTCACACAGACCTACATAAGGGATAATATAGAGCTTACAAAACGAATGAAGGAGGAGGGCCACCAGGTTGGTAATCACACTGTAACCCATCCATCCATGCCGGAGGAGTCCTATGAGGAGATAATAGAGGAAGTGACTGGCTGCGCAGATTATATGGTAGAGGCTACGGGATACGCTATGGATCCCTATCTACGACCACCAATGGGTGAATACAGCGAGAGGACCTTAAAAATAACCCAGGACTTAGGTTACAAAAACATATTTTGGAGCATGGCATACATGGATTATGATGTGAATAATCAGCCGGGAGTGGACTATGTTACAGCTCATTTCGAAAAATATCATCACAATGGCGCCATAATTCTTATGCATAACGTTTCTTCTTCTAATGCAGGAGCTTTAGAAACGGTTATAATTAATATGAAGGCAAAGGGTTATCGATTTGCCAGCTTAAACGAGCTAAAATAAGGTCATTGGCTAAAGATAGGCTAAAATATGGTTAAAAATAGTTTTTTAAAATCAAAGGCTTGTATTAGAAAATGTATTTTGTTAAAATATTCCTAGCGTTTCGCTATGGGAGAAAAGCGAAGCAAAATCCCTCATATGGGATATGTGTGTAATATTTAAAGAAAACGAGGAGATAAAACATGGCACAGACAATCAAATTCGATTTTAGTAACACTGAGTTTATGGCTTCTAAGGAAGATGTTCAGGCAATGTCTTCTAGAGTAGAGGCGGCTAAGAAGACACTTCTTGAGAAGACAGGTGAGGGTAATGACTTCCTTGGATGGATTGACCTTCCTGTAGATTACGACAAGGATGAGTTTGCAAGAATTAAGAAGGCTGCTGCAAAGATTCAGAGCGATTCAGAGGTTCTTGTAGTTATCGGTATCGGTGGCTCATATCTTGGAGCAAGAGCAGCTATCGAGGCACTTAGACATTCATTCTACAACTCAGTATCTAAGGAGGTTCGTAAGACTCCTGAGATTTACTACTGTGGTAACAATATAAGCAGCACTTACCTTTCACATCTTATGGATGTAATCGGAGATAAGGATTTCTCAGTAAATATTATCTCTAAGTCAGGTACAACTACTGAGCCAGCTATCGCATTTAGAATTATGAAGAAGAAGCTTGAGGCTAAGTATGGTAAGGCTGAGGCAGCTAAGAGAATTTACGCAACTACTGACAAGGCTAAGGGAGCTTTAAAGAACCTTGCTACTGAGGAGGGCTATGAGACATTTGTAGTTCCTGATGATGTAGGAGGAAGATTCTCAGTTCTTACAGCAGTAGGTTTACTTCCTATCGCAGTTAGTGGTGCTGACATAGATAAGCTTATGCAGGGTGCTGCAAATGCACGTGAGTACTGTATAGCTAATGATTTCGATTCAAATGACGCTATGAAGTATGCAGCTGTTCGTAATGTTCTTCACGAGAAGGGACTTGGCATGGAGATTCTTGCTAACTACGAGCCAGCACTTCACTATGTATCAGAGTGGTGGAAGCAGCTTTACGGCGAGAGCGAGGGTAAGGATGGAAAGGGTATCTTCCCTACAGCTGTAGACTTTACTACAGACCTTCACTCACTTGGACAGTTTATTCAGGAGGGTACTAAGAACCACTTCGAGACTGTTATTAACGTACTTAATCCAAAGCTCACTGTTACTATGGAGGAGGAGCCAGTTGATCTTGATGGTCTTAACTACCTTACAGGACAGACAGTTGACTTTATCAATAAGTGTGCTATGAACGGAACAATTCTTGCTCATGTTGATGGTGGTGTTCCTAACATCCTTGTTAACATGGAGCAGATTGATGAGTTATCACTTGGTGAGCTCTTCTATGTATTTGAGTTCGCTTGTGGTATGAGTGGATATGTTCTCGGCGTAAATCCATTCAACCAGCCAGGTGTAGAGAGCTACAAGAGCAATATGTTCGCTCTTCTTGGAAAGCCAGGTAACGAGGCTAAGAGAGCTGAGCTTCTTGCTAGACTCGGACAGTAGAACGAATAAACTGCGGATGCGTAGCATCCGCAAGAGGCATTTGCAGTTAGTAAAATGAGCCCGCATGTATGTGCGGGCTTTTTCTATGGGTGGTGGTAGGT
>JAGALE010000085.1 GCA_017625335.1 Lachnospiraceae bacterium | reverse complement strand
CTAAGACAGCATACTTAATAGAGAAGAATATGCCAACCGATAGACTTCTTGAAATCTTAGATAAGGCTAAGAAGGAGAGAGAAGCAGGTAAGCAGATTAACATCGCTATTATGAAGAAGAATAAGAAGTTCCAGAAGGAGCAGATGAAGAGTGAGGGATACGAAGAGTTTGAGGAGTTCTACGCTACTGAATTCAAGAACTAATTTGTCACAGAATCACAAATGAATATGTATTGTATAATATATAACTTCATAAGTAATAAATCTGTAGGGGTAAGGGCATTATATCAAATCATCAGCTGATTATCCCTGATGGATAAGAGTAGTGGGAAGCTATACATTTTTAATTAATAAGCAGTAATTTAGGAGGACTTAATTTATGGCAGAGTCAATGAAGGGACTTAAGAGAAGTCATAGATGTACAGAGGTTAGTAACCAGCTTGTAGGCAGTGAAGTAACTGTAATGGGTTGGGTTCAGAAAAGTAGAAATAAGGGCGGAATTATTTTCACTGACCTAAGAGATAGAAGTGGTATTCTTCAGATTATATTTGAAGAGGCAAATGTTGGCGCTGATGCCTACGCTAAGGCTGAGAAGCTTAGAAGTGAGTTTGTTATCGCTGTAACCGGTAAGGTGGCAAAGCGTGGCGGTGCTGTAAATGAAAACTTAAAAACTGGTGATATCGAGATTATAGCATCAGATATTAGAGTGCTTTCAGAGTCAGAGGTACCACCTTTCCCAATCGAGGAGAATTCTAAGACTAAGGAGGAGCTTAGACTTAAGTATAGATACCTTGACTTAAGAAGACCAGACCTTCAGAAGAATCTTATGATGAGAAGCCAGGTGGCTACTCTTACAAGAACATTCCTTGCAGAGGAAGGCTTTGTGGAGATTGAGACTCCTACACTTTGTAAGTCAACACCTGAGGGAGCTAGAGATTATCTTGTACCAAGCCGTGTACACCCAGGTAACTTCTATGCACTTCCACAGTCACCACAGATTTACAAGCAGCTTCTTATGTGTTCAGGCTATGATAGATATTTCCAGATAGCTAGATGCTATCGTGATGAGGATCTTCGTGCTGACAGACAGCCAGAGTTCACTCAGATAGATATGGAGCTTTCATTCGTAGATGTAGATGATGTTATCGATGTAAATGAGAGACTTTTAGCTAAGCTTTTCAAGGATACAATCGGTGTTGATGTGGAGCTTCCTATTCAGCGAATGACCTATAAGGAGGCTATGGACAGATTTGGTTCAGATAAGCCAGACCTTAGATTTGGTATGGAGCTTTGCGATGTAACTGATGTGGTTAAGGATTGTGAGTTCGTAGTATTTAAGGGTGCTATTGAAAATGGTGGAAGCGTTCGTGGTATCAATGCCAAGGGACAGGGCGCTATGCCTCGTAAGAAGATTGATGCCCTTGTAGACTTTGCTAAGGGCTACGGTGCTAAGGGCCTTGCATATATCGCTATAGGCGAGGATGGTACTATTAAGTCTTCATTTGCAAAGTTTATGAAGGATGAGGAGATGACTGCTCTTATCAAAGCTATGGAGGGTGAGAATGGCGACTTACTCCTCTTCGCAGCTGACAAGACTAAGCTTGTATATGACGTGCTTGGAGCACTTAGAGTAGAGCTTGCAAATCAGCTTGGCTTACTTGATAAGAATGTTTACAAGTTTGTATGGATTACTGAGTTCCCACTTCTTGAGTGGAACGAGGATATGAACAGATTCCAGGCTATGCACCATCCATTTACTATGCCAATGGAGGAGGATCTTGAGTACATTGATACTGATCCAGGTAAGGTACGTGCAAAGGCTTATGATATAGTATTAAATGGTACTGAAATCGGTGGTGGTTCTGTAAGAATTCATCAGAATGATATTCAGGAGAAGATGTTTAAGGCACTTGGCTTTAGCATGGATGCTGCTTATGAGCAGTTCGGATTCTTGTTAAATGCATTCAAGTATGGTGTGCCACCTCACGCAGGTCTTGCATATGGTCTTGACAGACTTATTATGCTTATGGCTAAGGAGGATTCAATCAGAGATGTTATCGCATTCCCTAAGGTTAAGGATGCATCATGTCTTATGAGTGACGCTCCTAACGTAGTAGATCCTAAGCAGCTTGAGGAGTTATTCCTTGATATAGTTAAGGCGCAGGCTGACACAGAAGAGTAAAAGATTTGGTATATGATTTAAGAGGTATCCTTGTGGGTACCTCTTTTTTGATAATGTAGTCGAGTAGGAAATTACTAGTTAATTTGTGAAAAGATATTAAGGTATAGTTTAGTTCGTGTAATGCACGAAATGTGCGTGCGCTATTAGCATATCGTCTTAAAAATAGTATTTATAGCTTGTGATTATATGCTATAATCATTTTATTGAATTTGATGATATTAAAATAACAGGAGGAGAGCGAGTCATGAAGAGAAAAATGAAATTGGGTGGTTTGATTGGCGCAATGGTTTTGGCTATGTCTTTGACAGGATGTGGAAATAATGAGGCTGTAGAGAAAACAGAGACCACAGAAGAAGTTACAACAACCGAGGCT
>JAGALE010000084.1 GCA_017625335.1 Lachnospiraceae bacterium | reverse complement strand
TATCTGAACGTTGTCTATCCTCGCCAGGTCTTCTGTCTTGACCTACAACTAATATGTTTTTAACTGATTTTTCACCAAATAACTCAGATTCATTAATTGCATATTCCACTTCTTCAATAGCACTATCATCTTCATTAACAATTTCTTTTTGTGTACTAGCCTGTATGCCTACGTTTACTATATCTCTTTCAACTACTCTTTTTGTTTGTGTCTCATTAATTCCTATACATGATATACCTAGAATCACTAGCATAATTACTAAAGATCCTATTGCTTTAATTCTTTTCATTTGTAATATTCTCCTTTTTATTTGTAAATATAATTAATTTACTTGCTATATAATTAAGTATTACTACTATTATATTTGATATAAATTTCATTATTAGTGCATTCATCCTGAGCAAATCCACTGCTCCATACATAAATATTATGTCTAATAAACCTGTTGCTATTCTACACCCTGTAAATTTTATAACCTCATCCTTTAATGTCTTAAAATCCCAGGATTCGCTACCAAATACTAATTGCTTGTTAGTTATAAATGCAAATATAACTGCTGCTATCCATGCTAATAGTGTAGATACAACATTATTAATTCTCATTATATCATAACATATATAGTATATTATCATATTTATTACTGTTGAGCTAACCCCAAATATAAGATATAATATAGTTGACTTATGTATCTTTATAATCTCTAGTGTTTTATTCATATTAACTCCTAAAATTAAAAATATAAAATATATTATATATAACCTTATGTTATTTTTATAGTTCTTATATTATTTTAATATATGCAAATAAACCAGTAATCATTGATTACTGGTTTATCCTAAGTTTATTAACGCTCGGAGAGGGATTCGAACCCTCGCACCGATGCTATCGGCCTACTCCCTTAGCAGGGGAGCCCCTTTAGCCACTTGGGTATCCGAGCAGTTACTTGCTACATTTTACCTTTATATGTTTGAATAAATGTTTTCATATTTCCTTTGTTTAGCCTTACTCCAATCTGTGCATATCCATCATCGCAAACTGCTACAAAACTAAAAGGTCTCTTCAATAACTTAACAGCTGTTGAGCATATGTTTTCCTTAATGTAGTCTAAATATTCATCTGTATTATCTAAGTTATTTTCTATATGCCATTTATTGCATATATCAAACAACTTCATTGTCTTTTGACTGTCATTATTGATACTGTCCCATGTTTCTATTTTTGTCATTGAATACTCCTTAATTTTTCAAAGCTTACAGTAGACCAAAATCTTTACATACATTATTGCGAAGGCAAATGTATTTATTATCTCTAATTGAATAGTAACCATGAATTAACATAGCACTAAAAATAATCTCAGTTTCCTTATCTGTCTCTGTTAAAATATACAGCAAACTGTCTTTGCCACAATCATCTGAACATAAGCATCTGATGCCTTTAGTTTCTTTCTGTAAATCACAACCTGGAATGCCATTAAGCTCTTTTTTAAGGTCTGTTACAGATAAATGTTTTGCAACAACTAATTCATTTTCGTTTAATCTAATACGTACCATAATTATCTCCTTATATACTTATTTATCCTTATATTTATAAGCCAGGGACCCGTAGGTCACCTGACTATGATCTTAACAATTGTTTTGTAACATGCAGTGTTAACTTTCAATTAACCACTACTCATTAGCTTACATGTTACAAGGTTATTATCCTAAGAGTTGGCTTGAAACTTTATGGTTCGGAAGGCTAAACTCTCAATGTTGAACCTAACGGGAATACTTGGAATTGAACCAAGGTAGCGCGGTTAACAGCCGCGTGCCTCAACCATTAGGCTATACTCCCTTATTTAAAAGCTCCCAATCAGATTTGAACTGATGACCTTCGGATTACAAAGCCGATGCTCTACCAACTGAGCTATGGAAGCAACTTTTAATTCATCTACCTTAATTCATACTGTTTTATCCATGTTGAAACAGTGCTTGGACTTCTATCATATATAACCATTCATGTATATACCCTTAACGGTCAGGGTGGGATTCGAACCCACGGGCCTACTTAATTCAGCACAGAAGATTTCAAGTCTACGCCGTTATGACCACTTCGGCACCTGACCTCAATTTTTTATTTTTGGTTATTCACTCCGTCACAAGAGGTTACCACCCTAGATTAGTTGCTTCAACAGCCTCACCTTTAGCCCTTAAACTTTCTTTACTGAAAGTTCTAATCCAATGCCAACGAAGGTTTCTTTAATTTTACAGATGCTATTACCTCATCCAACCTTTCCTACTAGTCACTTACGCTGAGTTATTATAGAATCCACAAATGCAAGTTAAAAGCTTGAAAATGAAGATATATCTCTATGCTAACTACATAACCTCGGAGTGTTTTAACCCTACCACACACAGGACTCGATGTTGACACATTCGAGTAGATGCTCTGTATCACTACATAGAGCTAGTGGAGGGATTCGAACCCCCGTTGATAGATTACAAATCTACTGCCAAGCCTCTTGGTGACACCAGCTTGAATATTAACGCTCCGTGTAGGACTTGAACCTACGACGCTTCGGTTAACAGCCGAATGCTCTACCAACTGAGCTAACGGAGCATGTTTATTTTAAATACTAATGTATTTAACTCCCCCAGAGGGACTCGAACCCCCGACAGACATGCGTTAACAGCGCATCGCTCTACCAACTGAGCTATAAGGGAATATATAAAATGCACTTATCCAACCATTAAGCACTATTACTTAATGTGCTTTGTATCACCACAGCGATGTCACTCAACTGCTTTAGACCAGGTAGCTGTCTGGCGGCATTCTTATCTACTTTAAATTGTATAAAAATATTTACCAATCTCATTTTCTGATGGTGTTACCCCATCTACAATAAGGGCCCCTTCAAATACCTCCATCTTCTTAATGAATGGATGTTCTGAATTAAAATCATTTAATACTTTATCAGTTAAAACACAATGCACACAATTAATGTTTCCAGAAATATTGATTACTCCATCAACATTAACAATGACTTTAGCTTCTGTACTTCCTTCATCCTGAATGACTACTAATCCCATATCATTGTATTTTTTAACCATCTGAGGTTTATCATGTTTATCCTCAATGAATTTCTTAATGTTATCTAATGTAATTACCTTCACTTATGTATCCCCTTCTGTTCAAACTATTATTTTTATCAATTATCTCTCAACTTCATAAACTCATTATATATTCAAATTATAATTTTGTCAACCCCTAATTTTAAAAAATTTTATAAAAATTTTTATATCAATTTTTGACGCACTTTAATAAACTATCATACGATAGTTTATACCCTATGCTTTTACTTGTATTACTGCTATCTGAATCCAATATGCATTACCACCTTAAATTATTATAATTTGAACAATAAAAAACGCCAGTGAAGATTTACCTCACTGGCATTTGTTATCACCAAAAGTACTAATCTTTACACTCAATACTACTTATTCACAATAAAAAAGAACTCATATTGGAATTTGATGAGTTTGAATTACTTGTTGATGTAGTTGTATTGATTGTAAATGTTATTAATCTCATTTTTAAATGATCTCCTTGTATATTAATTTTTAGAGAAAGGAACTGCACCCTCTTATTTATGTTTTATCCTAGCACAGTTACTATGTAATCTCAGGATATTATAGAGTTTCTTATCACATAGCAAATTATGAAAAATCCAGAAAACGAAAGTTTCCCAAAATCAGGAGTATAGGATTTGAACCTATTGAACCATTATAATTATGGCTACTGTAACCAACAGTACTCCCGTTGTCTGCTTCTTACCCACCTTAAGCAGTTTGACTTCCTCCTGAAGTCTACCCTGTAAAATCAATTACCTTAATTATTTATTTTTCAAAAGAGTACCTTTATTAAAAATAAGTACTCCCCTTACTTGAAATATTTATCTCATATTTTTATATTAACATATTTTGCCTATTTTGTCAATACCTAATTTCATTTTTTCTTTTCTAATGCATTTTCAATTTTAACTAATAAGTCATACCAACTGTATGCTACCTGTATTCCAAGTGACTTTGCTGCCTTATTATATGTTTGGTCATAACAAATAGGTATAGCTTGTGTTCTTGTTTCAATTTTTAATAGAGTATCCAGCCAATCTTCAACTGCTACATCTATATTGTTATTATTTATATAATTTATCTTATCACAATCAAATACTAGATAATTGTATACAATATTATGTTTATCCAACCATTTCTTAGTATTTACTCTATGCAATTCTTTCTTTTTAATTTCATCCTCTGTAAACTGTTTAGGATCACCTGTACCTCTAGAAGTTACTATATGTATTTCGTATTTTTCAGATAGTTTATGTGTAACTTCACTTATATAATCATAAGCTTCTCCATTTTCTATAAAATCATCATATAATTCATCAAATAATAATCTTGTTAATTCTGGTCCTAAATATTTTGAAAAGCTATAATTTGTATTATCACACTGAATCTTTATTCCTTTTTCATATGCTATTTTATGTAATTTATCCTGTAAATGTCTTTTCATATTAGCCATTACACCATCAATATCTAATAGTATCTTTTTCTTCAATGCTATTTTCTCCTTATCCTATGTTAAATTTCCCCACCTATAATGTCACTACCCAAATTTTTCTGTAACCATTCTATAATTAATCTTCTATGACAAAAGCTATCTTTACCACAGTAGCATAATATCACTTTACCTTTTATCTTATTGTATATTTCAATAGGATTTAATCTATCTAAGACTTCAAAACTATATGTTTTAATATATTCATCTTCTGTTATATTACCATATTTATATCCGTAGAGTAATTCTTTACTAGGAGCTAATTCTCTAATTATTTCACCATTAAAGTTATCTGGTATTTTATATGATATTGCTACCATTCTATGATTTGGTAATATCTTTGTTGCTCTAGCATAATATGAACAGTATACTTTATCTCTATTCAGCTGTATTATTTCGTCTTTCATTATTTAATCCTCTAAGCTCTTTTATTCTTATTCATAAATTCTAGCATCTCTTTTTTATTATCATTTGACTTTTTATCTATAAGATTGATATTTATACTATCATTGTATAAATATATTTCTGAAAGATCATCTAATCTAATAGCTCCCAAGTTTCCTACACCAT
>JAGALE010000083.1 GCA_017625335.1 Lachnospiraceae bacterium | reverse complement strand
TACATTTGAAACCTCAGCATCAGTCATGGCACCTTCAGCACCTGAACCCATAACCTCTTCAAGACGAGATGCAGCTGTCTTAATTCTATCCAAACCATTCTTTGATGACTCTACAAGCTCAGCCGAGAAGTTAAGTGGACTTCTATAATGAGCTGAAAGCATAAAGAATCTAATAACCTGTAAATCATACTTCTCACCGATTTCTCTTACTGTAAAGAAATTACCAAGAGACTTAGACATCTTCTCATTGTCAATCTTAAGGAAACCATTATGCATCCAATATCTAGCGAACTCTGCATCATTTGCAGCCTCACTCTGTGCTATCTCATTCTCGTGATGAGGGAATACAAGATCCTCTCCACCTGCGTGAATGTCAATAACATCTCCGATGTACTTCTTAGACATAACTGAACATTCTAAGTGCCAGCCCGGTCTACCATCGCCCCAAGGTGATGGCCATGAAGGCTCGCCCTCCTTCTTAGGCTTCCAAAGAACGAAGTCAAGTGCATCCTCCTTCTCGTCCTGTCCTGAAACCTTAAGCTCTCTATTACCTGCACGAAGGTCATCTAGGTTCTTCTTTGAAAGCTTACCGTAATCTGAGAATTTTCTGGTTCTAAAGTATACTGTACCATTTACCTCGTAAGCATACTCCTTCTTAATAAGAGTCTGAACCATAGCTATCATATCGTCGATTTCCTCAGTTGCCTTAGGATGAGTTGTAGCCTCCTTAACATTAAGGGATGCCATATCCTTCTTACACTCTTCGATAAATCTCTCTGATATAACCTTTGAATCAACGCCCTCAGCGTTTGCCTTCTTGATAATCTTGTCATCTACATCAGTAAAGTTAGATACATAGTTAACCTCGTAGCCCTTATACTCGAAATATCTTCTAAGGGTATCAAATACTATCATAGGTCTTGCATTACCGATATGAATATAATCATAAACTGTAGGTCCACATACATAGATACCTACCTTACCTTCATTTATAGGAGTGAAGTCATCCTTCTTCTTAGTTAATGTGTTAAAAATCTTCATCTTAATCTACCTGTACGTCTAAAACGCAATCCTTTCGAAATATAGCTATTATATATAGTTATCCTACTATACAAATAACCTTATTATAAGATATTCTAATGAGGTGGCTTTGTCAACTTTAAATTATCCTTAAATCCACTCAATAAAATCCTTCTTATCCTCGTTATATATGCCATACTGCTTAATCAACTCTTCTATTTCCTCTGCTGTCAAGGAAATGTCTGTTTCTTTGTATTTCAAGCTTTTGGTATATACAAACACCCCATCTACCTTCCCAGATTTTGCTCGAAACTCAGAATTTGCAACTATCATTTGACCATTATTCAATTCTATAAATGTTCTGCCATAATTACCCTTTATGCTTTTTATTTCATCCATGCTAATTACCTTATTTGTTCGTAATTCAATAATTTTAATGTTCCAATGCTATTTCCTTTAATTCTGCTTGCTCTTTGGTATTCTCTCTCATCATATCAGAAAATAAAAATATATCAGAATTATAACTATTATTTCGTATACTATCAACAAGAGCATCTAGTTCATAAGAATTAGTATCATACTTTACAAACTCTTCTTCTGATATTTCATAATATCTGTTATACCAAACAGAACCTGGTACTACACATTCAAGTATATATTTATTTAAGTTTCCACAATAACCTATACTATATAATTTTTTACTATTAACCTTTTTATTTTCGAGTTTCATATACATTCCTACCCCATATTTATAGCAATTCATTAAATTTTTAGTCAATCTTATTATTATAAAAGTATTTTTGACCTTTTTCTTGACTTAAAGATGCAACCACACAAACATAATCAAATAATCTATTTATAATTTCATCATTTATTTCAACACCATAAGATACTGGACATTTTACACCTGTACTATTTGATATAATGGATGGCATTTGATCAGTATAAAATTGTGATTTTTCATTATAGCAATCCATTGAAATTTTTATAATATCCTTAGTTATATTTCCAATAAAACATTCTTCTCCATTATAATAATATCGATTAATATCATGATTGCTCGTAAATTCTACAAAATACTGGCCCAATTGTTCTATAGTATATGTTTCTTCCTCATAATATTTTTTACCAATTAATCCACATATACATTCAGCGATATCACATTCAACTCCTGTATCTTCCCATTCTTCAAACAAACCCAACAAATATGGCACTACATGCAAAGACATAGATTCTTGAACATAGGCTAAAAATACTCTCAATTTTTCTTCATCACATTCAACAAAGAAGTTTTCTAACATATTAAAATCCTTATGATTAGAAATTGACATAAACAGGCGCATTCCAATCACAAATACTTGAAATTTTTCAGAAGCCAAAAAATACTCAACAAATTCTTTCTTAAACTGAAAATCTCCATTTTGAAAGCATTTGATATAATAATACAATTTCTCGTTGTCATTATCTATTTCTTTAATATCATCTATTTTATCAAACCAAAAATCATTTATTATTTTATTTAACATATCTTTCTCCTTATATCAAAAATTATATAATCTTATCTACATTCAACCGAGAAATCAATATGTATTTTGTTCTCTATAATTTTTCTAAAATTAGTATGGTTCATCATATGATTTTTACCATATAAACTAACAGCTTCTCCTCCATTTATCATACTTTCATAGTTCTCCCTGAATTTTGGTTTCACATCATCATCTAAATTATCATAAAATCTCTTCGCTGCTTCTTGAGCTTGTTCTATAGAACCATAATTTAAAACAAAATCTATATCTATAACGTATCCTTTAGATGGAAAAAAACCTTGTTCAACAACTTTATTAACATACTTATCCAAATTATTTTCACATTCTTCCACAATAGGCATAAAATTAATATCTAGCCAAAGGGTAAATTCTTCAATTGCGACATACCACCACTCTTTTTTTGCAATATTCCAATGTAATTTATTCTCTGGAATATTACATTGATGTGTGACTATGCAAAAGTATTTTAATTTGTTTTTTGGATTAATAATTGCAAATTCTCCATAAAACGTTACGTTTCTATCAGATATATTGCTCCAGCTTGTGTAGAAATAAACCCTATAAATGAATTTTTTTGTCTTTTTAGTAAGCCAGTGTTTTGATTTGGAATAACTCCAACCCTTGTCAATGTACATCTCTGCTATTTTAAAGCATACATTATCAAACGCCTCTTTAGAATTCATACTTCACACCTCATTTCTTCTTTTCCTTCCAATATGCATCATAGAAACCAATCATAACAAAAAACAATATCAAAGAAACTACAAAAGAAATAGTAGCTGTTCTTCCAATCGGTGTATCTCTTTGTATGCTTTTTACACTTGCATATATTTGACCATCACTAAGATATACATCAACTGTCTTATTTGGCTTGAATTTATTCCAGTCATTTACATTATTTAGATTCTGTACCCTGTAGCTTTTGCCATTATAATTTACTCGAACTCGATATTCTGTAGATTGATTCTTTCTCCTTATACTTCCAGAGTTAATCACTTCCATATCTTCAACTACTGCCTGAACCTTCTTATATTCAACACCAACACTAAACTTTAGTATATTAAGTATAATTGCTATAACCACACTTACACAAAATACTATCAAAGAAATTCGGAATGTTTTCTTTTTCATTTCCATAAAAATACCTACTTTCTTTTTCGTCCCATCAGATTTACAAATCAAATATCACGCTTTCCTAGCATATAAGTTTTATTTGGTACAAAATAAAGCTTTGCTCTTCCTGTTTTTCTAATACTTCTTTCAGCGCCAAAGGCTATAGGAGCCTCTAAGGTTGTTATTTTTCCCTCTACTAAAAACTCAAACCTTCCCTTGTGTATAAAATCATCCCAGCCCTTATCAGATAGGCCACTTACAATAACCTGAGTCACTAACATATTCTTCATATCAATAATTAGCTTTATTCCTCTATACATAAAACAAGCTCCAATTACAATTATAATACCTAAGAAAATCATAGAAGATATGGTTGTATCCTTCTTGTTTCTAATAATCCTATAACCTTCAAAAATATATGCTTTTATAAGCATAATTTCTAAAGTACCAGCTACAACAACCAGCAATAAACCGATTATTACCCAAGGTATTGCTGTGCTCTTTAAATATTTTAACTCTTTTTTTGTTGGATGGTTCACAATAAAGTCTTGTTGATTATTTATTTCCATTTTATATCATCCTTTTATAATACTTGTAAATTCCTCAGCAGACAGCTCTCGTTTTTCCAGCAAGGCTTTAGCTAATCGTTCTATAATATCCTTATTTTCTTTAATCAACTCAATAGTTTCCTGGTAATACTGATTCAACATACGGTTCATATACTCCTCTTTACGTGATGTCATAGTATCTGAAATCAAAAGCATATCATCATATGCACCAATTCTAGTCACCATTACCTGTATAATATCACTTGCTTTCCTTAAATCATAAGAATTTCCATCACTCGGTTCTCCAAAGAATACAACCTCTGCACACATACCGGCCAAACCTGTTTTAATCAGACGTATGTAGTCAGAACGTCTTACAACCGATGTTTGGTTTTTCACAAAGCTTACATATCCCGGATTACCAACATTATTAGAATCTAACACTATCTTGTCTATATTTACTGTACCTCTAATTGCGTAATCCACAAATGCATGTCCACTTTCATGAATTGCAATTGAATATAGACTTTCCTCATCAAAGCTTCTTTCTCCTCTGCCTTGCTTTAATGATAATACTGACGCTATCTCGCTTATATCCGGCAAATCTTCACTTAGAATGGAATCATAAATATTTGGATTACATCTAGAATGCTTAATTAAGGTTTCCTGTACGTACTTCTTTACAAAACGACCATTTCCAAAGTTTTCTAATCTTGAAAAATAATCCATAACTTTAAATATATGTGGCTGCAATTCCTTTGGAACAGTAAAACCCATTTTTCCCATACTTAGCACATAAATCTGTGTCAGCTCCTCTGGTGTGTAATCCGCAAAAACAAAATTGTAACCAATTCTTGAAGCGATCCCTGGATTAATGGCAAGAAAATCATTCATCTCCTTTTGGTATCCTGCAAAGATAACAACTAGCTCGTCCGAGTGATCTTCCATGGCCTTAATTAATGTAGCTATTGCTTCTTTCCCATAATCATTACTGCTACCTGCTGATAATGAATATGCTTCATCTATAAATAACACACCACCCATAGCCTTGCGGATTACATCAGCAGTCTTAGGGGCAGTTTGACCTATGTATTGACCAACTAAATCCTTTCGTTCAACCTCAATTAATTTATCTTCCTTTACAACTCCTAACTGGTATAACATGGTCGCCATTATACGGGCGATAGTTGTCTTACCAGTTCCTGGGTTTCCAGTATAAATCATATGAAAATTAGTTTTAGGCATACCTTTACCATGTGCTTTTGCCTTTTGTAAGAATATGATATAATCCTTGAACTCTCTAATAGTCTCCTTAACCTGTACTAAGCCAATAATATCCTTTAATTGTTCATCAATACTCTGTTTCTTATATCGAGATTCAGGTAGAGTCAGTCCACCATTAGTATCACAATATCCCACCAAATAATTAATTAATTGTTGATTCTTTATAGGCTGATAATCATGATTAAGAGAAATATACTCTAAAAATTCCTCTTTAAACTCTGGTGTCAATTGCTCTTGATATTGAGTCTGCTTACAAAATTCTTCATACATCTCCTCCGGATTTAGGTTTGAAATTCTGTATACATTATTTTTAAAATAAAACTTGATTTCTCCACTTAAATCAAAAAACATTTTTTTAGCATCAGTGTTTCCAACTATCAACACATAACGCTTTTCCATAAGCTCTGATAACTCTTTAATCAGATGAGAGCACTTCTTTATATATGCAATATTATTCTCTATCTTTGCGTCCCTACAAAATTCCTCAATACCAGTTAATACATATAGGTTGTCAATCTCTAAGTTTTGATACTTATATTGAATACCTTCAGTATTTTTAGCCAAAACATCTGCAAGATTAATCATAGTATATTTTAAGTAACTAGGCTTATATATTTTATTATTTTCCCACAACAATCTGGCTATTTCATTACATATTTCAACCTGATTTAGACCACGTTCACCTTCAATATATGCATATAAATGCTTTTGTCTGGGATTTCTAATCTGATCAATTAATCGCTGATTATTCTCTATATTTTTTAAATCTAATCTCTCTTGTTCCTGCAAAAACTTATTACGTTTTTCCATATAAGAATCAAAATCTCTTCTTATGTATTTACTGTAATAATAAACAGACAGCACAGATTTAAAGCAATAATGCTTATCACACAGCTTTGCAGTTGAATCCCTATCATCATCCTTATGAATATGTCTTGTTATATAACTATCTTTTACATTTCTTACCCAACCAGTATTAATAAATTTACCTTCTATGTCATCAGACTCTATAATCCCTCCGACATGATTAAAAAACATATCGCACGCTGTATCCTGCTTTTTATCAGTAACATAATAAAAGTGCATTTTCATACGTTCTATACCTTTATCTGTTTTGTCTTTTTCCAGCTTATACAATGCAAATCTTCCACTTTTTATAATGGAATCCATATATGATAATTCTTCAATATTTACATAGTTAAAACCATTATCAAATTCTATTGCCGGTAGCTTATCATCAAAATATAATGGAAACAACAATTTCCCTGCCATATTACAAAACTGTGCCATATTTAATGCAAGCTCCTCGTCTCGCAGATACAACGAATCTCTTTTAGCTTCCAGTTTCCCAAGAAAATCTTTCTTGAATTCATCAGTTATCTGATTTGATAATTTACTTGTTAAATGCCCGAGGTAACATTCATATAATTCTATATTAGTCATCTTTTTCCCCAATCCTTTCATTATTTCTTTAAAGCTACATTACTAATCAATAATTCTCATCCATATTCTTTTGGCATATATTCTAACACAAAACTCAACTGCATTACACTATTTTTACAAAAAACAAGAGCCTGCCCTAAAGCAGACTCTCATAACTAAACATATTATTAAACTATATCAACAATCCAAGTATCTCGTTACTTCTTGCCACAAATGCAGTCATAGCTTCTGGGCTAAGTGGCTTGTTAGCAAGTACAGCTAAGTCGTAAAGCTGGCAGCAAATCTTGTCTGCATGCTCTCCTTCAGGATTATCAAGTACATACTTAACAAGCTTGTTAGATGCGTTAAGGACTAAGGTCTCACCCTCACCACCAAACATAGCCATATCCATAGGACCGCCCATGCTGTAGGCCTTCATCATCTCTATCATACGTCTTTGCTCCTCTGAGAGAGTAAGCATAGATGATATTGCCTCATTCTTAAGGTTCTCAACCTTAACATTAAGCTTATCATTACCGGTAGCCTTCTTAAACTTCTCTGAAAGCTTATCAGTGTACTCCTTAATTAAGTCCTCTGAAAGCGCCTCTCCTACAAAGTTATCTGAAAGGTCGGCATCTATACGAAGGAACTTAACATTCTCATTCTTTGACTCAAGGTGAGTAATATATGGATTATCAATGTTGTGTACAAGGTACACAGCGTCCATGCCCTCCTCCTTGAACATATTTATATACTGTGACTGAGCCTGCTCATCTGATACATAGAATACCTTGTTCTCATACTTTTCCTTACCTGCCTCAAGGTACTCAGGAAGTGTAAGGTACTTGCCTTCAAGGTTCTTAAAGAGCATATAATCAGTCATCTTCTCACAGAACTTATCATCCTTCAAGCAACCAAACTTGATAAATGGACTAAGGTCATCCCAGTACTTCTCGTAGTTTTCCTTATCTGTCTTGCACATACCGGAAAGCTTATCAGCCACCTTCTTAGTAATGTAGTCAGATATCTTCTTAACAAAACCATCGTTCTGAAGTGCACTTCTTGAAACATTAAGTGGAAGGTCCGGACAGTCGATTACACCCTTAAGAAGGAGTAAGAACTCTGGAATTACCTCCTTAATGTTATCAGCTATAAACACCTGATTATTATAAAGCTTTATAGTTCCCTCAAGCTGATCATACTGTGTATTAATCTTAGGGAAGTAGAGAATACCCTTTAGGTTAAATGGATAGTCCATGTTAAGATGTATCCAGAACAGCGGCTTCTTGAAGTCAAGGAATACTCTCTGATAAAAATCAATATACTCTTCATCTGTACAATCCTTAGGATTCTTCATCCAAAGCGGATTAGTATCGTTAAGTGGCTTGGGTTCGTCCTTCTTTGCTTCCTCAGTCTTGTCCTCTGCACTATCATCAGACTTAGCTTCCTTAACATCTCCAACTAACTCATCATCTGGGTCTACCTCGATAACCTTATTCTTCTCCGCAGCAGCCTTTGCTTCCTCTTCCTCCACCTTATCTTCGTTAATAAAGTAGATATTATATGGCATAAATGCACAATACTTCTGGATTATCTCCTTAACTCTGTACTCATTTGCAAACTCATAAGACTCCTCATTTAAGTAAAGTGTAATAGCTGTGCCTCTTACATCATCATCACTTTCCTCCATAGAGTAATCAGTTCCACCGTCACACTCCCAGAATACAGGCTTTGCACCCTTCTGATAAGAACAAGTCTCAATTGTAACCTTGTCAGCTACCATAAATGCTGAATAAAATCCTAAACCAAAGTGACCTATAATCTGATCCTCGTTAGTCTTATCCTTGTACTTGTTAATGAAATCTGTTGCACCTGAGAAAGCTATCTGGTTGATATACTTCTCAACCTCCTCCTCAGTCATACCGATACCATTATCCACAAATGTAAGTGTCTTGTCCTTAGCTGAAGCATAAATTTCAATCTTATACTCCTCGCCTTCTACCTCCTGGTAATCACCCATAAGAGCAAGCTTCTTAAGCTTAGTAATAGCATCACAACCATTTGATACAAGCTCTCTGATGAAAATGTCGTGGTCTGAATATAACCACTTCTTGATAATAGGGAAAATATTCTCACTGTTAATTGATAAGCTTCCCTTCTTCTCCATTAAAAATCGCCTCCTAGATATATAATAATTTTAGTTTTGTCCCCTCATAAGAACAAATGATTTTGTTCTACATGAACTATAATACTCCCCTATTTTTCCATTGTCAAGAAAAAATTAGCACTCTCTTACTGAGAGTGCTAACAAAGTATTCAAACGATAAATATAGATATGCTTGCGAGAGTCAAGCACATCTCATTTTAAATATAATATTTTTCAACTGTCTCATCCCACAGCTGTTCTAATCTCTTATCTAAGGTAAACACCTTAAGTGAGGTTCC
>JAGALE010000082.1 GCA_017625335.1 Lachnospiraceae bacterium | reverse complement strand
TTATTAACTAAGCTTAATAACTTATTAAATACACTAACATCTATTTCTTGAATGTTATCTGCATCTTTATATATATTTAATAAATTACATATTTCAGATTGTCTACATAATATTTTGTTAATACTAGCTAATTTACTTGTAGATAACTCATTGATGGGCTCTAACTTAAATTTGTCTATTAATGCTAGTGCTCCTAGCTGTATCTCACAATCATTGACTTTATCTATCAATACTTTAGCACGTTCTAACTTATCTAAATATGCCATTTGTTGTAATAATCTATCTCTAACTGTTACTAAAGGTTCTGTATCTACAACCTGTATTGCCTTTAACTGTCCTTGAAGTGTTTGCATACTTATATCATTGTTATTAATCTGACTCTTAAGTGCATTTACTTCAGTTGACCCAAGTTTTATAGCTTTAGTTAATTGCTCAACCTTTAGTGCATTATACATAACTTTATAGTTTGTTGAGTTAGGTGTTACAACAAACAGTAATTTATCCTCGTATGTCCTTATATGTAAAAATTCACTAGTTTCGGGTTCTTCTATTAAACCCATAACTTTCTGTATTTCTGCTGGAAGCCCATCTGTTATCTTATTAGTGCTCCATATTAACTTACCATCTGCTCCTATAAGTTGATAACTATTAAGTGCAGATGCCTCTTTCATACGTACAATACGAGTACCATCATCCAAATCTATTGCTACACCGAACATTTTTGTGCCATCTCGTATACAATCTTTTTGGTCTCTGGGATTAGCATGTAATGCACATGTAGCGAATGCTTTTATAACTGATGTTTTACCTGCCTCATTCTCACCTACTAATGTTATTATAGGTGATTCTGAAAAATCTATTTCAACCTCTCCAAGGTTACGAAAATTCTTTATGTAAAGCTTCTTAATTGGACTATAACTGTACATATTATATACCTCGTGTTTATCCTAATAAAAAAGGCGCAACCCACATAAGATTGCGCCTTTATGAGTTAATCTATTGTCTAGACTGAAACTGTAGGAGCTGCTGCGCCAACACCACCAAATACACTATTGGGGTCTACTGCAGGAGCTACAGGAACTGTAGGCACTACAGGAATTTCAGGTGTTGCTACACCAGCATCGACTGTAGGAACTGTAGGTACAGTAGGAACTGTAGGAATTACAGGAATTCCAGGTGCTCCAATACCATCACCACCTAAGCTAGGCTTAGCTGTAGGTGTCTCCATAACATATTCAAGATACTTAGCTGTAGGATTTGTTGCAACTTCCTTCTTATAAGCATCCCACTGTTCAAACATGTTGTCTGTAACAGTTTTAGCTTCTGCACTTGACATACCACTCCATTCAGGGAATGACTTTTCAATACCTTCAAAGTCGAACTTAGCGATGTCCTGATTAATCTTATTGATTAAAGCAGGATACTTAGCTGTCATCATGTTGTTAGGAAATACAGGAGCTGTTGTTGACTGACTAACTAATAATCTTCTATCATCTACGTTAGGATATTCGAATATTAATTCTGAACCAGGTAATTCTGAACCAGAGTTAGCAATCTGCTGCTGAATCTTTTCAACACGTGATGCTGAAAGTTTCATAATCTTAAGTTCGTACTCAGGTAAACCATCTGTACCAAGCACTTCCTTGCCCTGTTCATTAAGTCTGTACTTAACTACTAAGATGTACATGTAAGCTCTAGCATCTTTTGCCTTTCTTTCATCTGCATAAGCACTGAAAGTCTTTTCCAAGTGATTCTTTCTCTGTTCACCTGTAAGTTTACATGTAGCTTCCTCTAAATCCTTACGATATCTGTAGATATCCCATGCGTCTGATACTCTATCACAGAAAGGACAAGAACCATCATTAATCTGGGTTACTCCATCATCTGCCATACGGATTACATCCTTAAGACATACAGATGCTTTGAACTTACCATCCTGTGTAGACCATTCATGCACGTCACCCTGAATAGCACAAATCTTCTTTGTCATAATCTGTGCTCCAGTTTGTTCATCTACTACTGCCTCAGATGTATAAGGAATATAGATGATGTGCTTTGCACCCTTTTCTGCGCTGTACTTAATACTGTTTCCACCTGCGGAATCACGTAAGAAGTTACGTACATCGCTAACTTGCTTGCTTGCTGACTTTAAAAAACTTGCCATAATACTACTCTCCTTTTCTTTGTGTTGTGTGGACCCATACGTTCCACGTCTCTCTGTTGTGTTGTGTTGCGTTTTGTGTGCCCATATGTCACACGTCTCTCTGTTGTGTTGTGTGGACCCATACGTTCCACGTCTCTCTTTTCAGCGAGCTTGTAATTCAATAGTGAATTACATTTATAAATACATGCTTAGCATGAATTTACCTTAATCATTTAATTTAAAAACTAATTACCATAATTCAATGCTTATAAATATGTATATCACATTTTTATTAATGATATTATCATTATATACAGTGAATATCATTTATATATAAATGCTTTAAGTTTATTATAATATTTAAAAATTCTTTAATTTTCATTTCTATGTTTATTGCATAGTAATAACTTGTGACTGTGATGTATATCCTCTAT
>JAGALE010000081.1 GCA_017625335.1 Lachnospiraceae bacterium | reverse complement strand
GCATAATCCTTATTAAGAATTATTCTTCTAATATCCTCGCTAATTACTGTGCCGCCCGGCTCTCTGGTTATGATTATCTCATAGCCCTTATCCTCTAAATAAGCCTTAAGCAGCTCTATCTGTGTGCTTTTGCCGGAACCATCCGGTCCCTCCATAGATATAAATATACCTTTTATATTTTCCTGCATAATGTATCCTCTTGATTTTATCTTTTATTTATAATCTTCATTGCTTTTGATTATAATTTTCTCTCATCTTATATATCGAACAATGTATCATTTTTATAAATGGGCCCACCACACCCAATGATACATAATAAATAATAGCATTTTTTAAATAGATTTACCACAAGAAAATAAGTGGACTCCCTTCTCATAAGAAGGTCCACTTATTTTAACCTTTTATCACTATAGCATTTTCAAAAACTCATCACCAGGAACAGCTTTTGAAAAATACCATCCCTGAAGATACTGGCATCCAAATGTAGTCAAAATATCTCTCATCTCCTCAGTTTCTACACCCTCAGCTATTATATTCATTTTAAGGGCCGCCAACATACATATAGTATATTCAAGTGTGATGCTTGCTTTTTCATTCTCAAATGCTTCCCACACAATTTCTTTGTCTATCTTAATATACTTAAATGGCATCTTATTAATATACCCAATGTTAGCATAGCCTGAACCGTAGTCATCCAAAGAAACAGCTATACCATTAGCCACTAAATCATAGAGATTATCATTAACTACAGGAAATGTGGTCATAGCTGCTGTCTCTGTAATTTCTATATTAATTTGGCTAGGCTTCACATCATATTTCTTCAATGTTCTAAGTAAATTCTTAGAATAATCCTTTTGCATAAGCTGCAATGGACTGACATTAATATCTATGTATTCTATAGATGTGCCAGCCAAATTGTTCTCCTTAATAAATCCGCAGACACTCTCCAATATCAAGTCACCCAATTCATTAATTACACCACACTTTTCAGCAATAGGTATAAACAAATCCGGTGGAATAAAGCCTAACTGCTGGTCATTAATTCTAGCCAAGGCTTCAGCAGAATTATATGTACCTTCCTTAGATGAGAATATAGGCTGATAATACACCTGTACCGTTTTTCTGTTTACAGCTCTCTTAACCGCTTTTTCAATTTGCTTTGTCTCATGAATTTTCTCCAAATCCATATCTTTAGCGTAACTTATATTTCTCTTCTTCGTTGATTTGGCGCTTTCCATAGAATAATCGATTACTTCCATCAAGCTTGAAATGTCCTTGGCATCATTAGGACACTCTATAATACATGAGGTAGCAGTCATCAGTATATTCTTACTACCTTCAAGCCAAGGCAGATCAAATCTACCCTTTATTGTCTCCGCAATATGTAATGGATTTTTATCATCCATATCCACAACTACACAAAACTGATCTGCATCAAAATGAAATACTTCCGTATCAGAATTCATGTGTTCAAGAAAACGCCCAAATTCAAGCAAAAGCTTATCTCCTGTTTCAACACCCATACTCTGATTAACGAATTTGAAATCATCTAGATTTACCACTATAACTGCAAATGCTTTGTCTGCGGAGAATTTATCAAGAATATATTCTCCAAAGAAGCTTCTGTTTAACTGACCTGTAACCTGATCCGAAACCGCATTTGAACTATTCTGATACAGATACATAACCGTACATAATATAGCAGTAGCAAAGTTTAGCATAGGCGCAAACTTTAGAACTTGTGCAATACCACACGCAACACCACTTAAGAACAAAAATACGATAATATTGGTCTTAAGAAACTTAAAGTCTGTTCTTCTTTTTACAAAAACCCATATGCACATAACAATCATAACAGCATCTACTGCATAAAGTATATAACCAATACCTGAAGCTGCATATTTTCCATCCTCTAAGGTCATAATTCTATTATGAAATAGATTTGGAATACATATTATGGCAACAACTACCCATGACAAAATAAAAACCCATTTCAAAGCTTTATTTCTCTTAATATCAATATGAGCCATTGTCATAAGACAATAGGTTAGCATAACAACAAAATTATGGATAAAAAACAACTGAATAGATGTTGTATAGTATGCGTAATGAAATGGCACGAAATCCCTATACCTAACAATCAGATATCCCACAGTTTCAAGAAGAGTGGCAAAAAAAGCACACAAAATAACATAAAAAAAGTATCTAAAGCTTTTTAGAGGTACCTTTTTCCCAGTCATATACCATATTAGCAACATAAAGAAAAAAAACATTGCTATATAATCAAAGGATAGATTGGTGTATGCCATGTATTGCTCCTTTTCTTTTGCAAAAAATAATGTGATATAATACTACTATTATATCACATTATTACATATTCGTCATTATTCAATATCGCAGCTCTAACTCGCAATGCAACTCCATATCCTTATGGATTAATCCAAATAACAAACGATTATTATTTCATTTTATTGTTGATTAAAGGTCAATTTTTCTTCCTCTTCTACATAGAAGGTAATGTTTCCTGAGTAGCTTGTATTATCGCCCTCAACATTCCACTCACCTTCACCAAAGCTGTATGGAGTATTGGCCTGAAGCTTAACCGACACACCTGCCGGAATTACACCCTGCTTAGTCCACTCTGATGCAACTGATATTGTTGTGGTAGTCATATTACCTGCAACATCCCATACCTCTATAGTGTATTCTGTAACACCACCCTCAGACAAAAGAGTAAGAATGTTGTTCTGTGTAATCAACTCATTTGCAGCTATTTCCTTACCATTCACCACAACTCTAGTAAGATTATCATCAGTCAAGGCTATTTCCAGCTTGTCTCCATAATATACCGTATCATTTACAGCCCCTACAGAAGGTGCCACAAGATCCACATACAAGCTCTCCAAAAGCATTCCAGCTGTTTGCTCACCAGTTTCCTTGTTCATAAGGTAAATATACTTACTCTCAGTAGACGAATTAATAGTTAACTGCTCCTTGTAGTCCTTTCCAAAGATATCTGATATGAGATATCCATCCTTTGCCTTTATAACTATCTCTGAGGTATAATACTCATTTTCTCCCTGTGTTCCCTCTATAGCATATGGGTTTTCAGGCATTGCAAGATAGCTTATAGTGAACGCATCTGTCACTGTCACTTCTTTGTAAATTCCCACAGCTTCAAATACTGCTTTAGCAACATATTCTCCCACTGCAGTAGGCTTTGCAGTTGTATACTTAGAATCATCAGCACCTGCCACCTTATAGTATATAGTTGCATTCTCAACGCCGTTAGTATTAGAACCTATAATAGGATTAACATTTACACCACATATCACATCTAACACTTCAAGAGTACCTACACCATTCTCAAAATCCTTAATGGCAAATTCATCTGTTGCTACCGCTTCCTTGTAATATGGAACCGATGCAAATGTAGCTCTTATCACATAGTTTCCTATATCTTGTGGTTTTGTAGTTGTATATGCTGAATCATCCTGTCCCTTAAGCTTATACTCTATAACAACATCGCTAGTTCCGTTAGTTGATGATTCTACAACCGGTTCGTAAGACTGGCCATAGTACACATCATCAATCTTTACAGAGCATGAACCTGTCTCATAATCTTTAATAGCGAATTCATCTGTTACCACAAGCTTATCGTATACAGGTGTGGCAGGGAATGTTGCTCGTACTACATAATCGCCTATATCCTGTGACTTTTCTATAGTATATTCTGAATCAGCCTCATCCTTAAGCTTGTACTCTATAACAACATTATCAGTTCCGTTAGTTGAAGACGCTACTATTGGCATATATGTCTGTCCATGATACACATCCTCCACCATTACAGAACCCTCACCTATCTCTAAAGCCTTGATAGTAAATTCATCTGTTACCACAAGCTTATCATATACAGGTGTGGCAGGGAATGTTGCTCGCACTACATAATCACCAACCTGGGAAGGCACTGTAGTCTGGTATGCAGAATCTTCTTCCTCCGCCTTCTTATACTCTATTGCAGGATTATCTGTATTTGTTTCTGAGCTGTAGCTTACACTGATATCAGTTCCCACATATACATCTTCTACAGAAATCTCACCAACGCCCTGCTCTAGGGCCTTTATCTCAAATGTATCCTCAGCTATAAACACATCATACATATAGGTAGCAGCAAAAATCGCTCTTGCCTCATACATACCCACAGCTGTAGGAATTGTTGTTGTATACTCAGTCTCACCCTGAAGTCTATACTCAACTCTCACATTTTCTTTTCCATTCTTAGTAGAGTCAACAACTGGAAGAATACTTGTTCCAACATATACATCCTGTATATCAAGAGTTCCATCACCTGTTTCAAGAGCCATAATATTGAAGGTTCCTATCAACTCAAGCTCACCATAAGCTTCTGTTGCTGGATAAATTATTCTTATGTTGTATGCTCCCACTGCAGTAGGCACCGATACATCATATGCATCCACAGCCTGAATTTGTAGCTTGTACTCCACAGTAGGCTCAACGCCCAGATTTGTTGTTGTTGAATACTGTGGATCAATAGCAGTACCAACATATACATCAGCCACCGAAACCTCTCCTGAGCCAATTAAATAGTTAATCTTAAATGTAGTAGTATCTACGGCCTCAGTGTGTGAAACTGTAGCAGGGTAAATAACCCTTGCATTATACTCACCTACCGCTGTCGGAGGTAAATCGCTATATGCAGCTTCGTCCTCACTTTGCAACTTATATCGAACCACCGGGATGGTATCGTTAGTGGCTGATGAATACTGCGGCTCTAAGGTTCCACCATATGATATATCCGCAACTGAAATCTTCGCTTCGCCCACTTCTAATTCTTTAATCTGAAATTCATATGTATCTAAATAAGCCCCATATTCATAATTGGCATCAATCATTATCCTAGCAATATATGTACCAACCTCACTTGGCTTTTCTGTGGAATATGCAGTATCTTCCTCTGTAGCTTTTTTATAGGTTATAGTTGCCGTAGCCACATCATAATCATCAGAACTAAGGTTGTAATTAACTGTCTGTCCCACATATATGTTATCTACTGAAAATGTCACTACACCTTCAGGCAACTCCTCTGGCTTACCTAATGCAAACCCTACTGTTCTATCCGTCAAATTCGCGTCAGTATCAGCAACAGTATATGTTATAGATAAAATCTTATCAGCATCCGTAAATATAACATCACATGCACCGTTACCAGTACAGCTAGCCTTTACTGCAGATACATATTCAGAAGAAATTCCGTATCCAGGAAGTAATTTATATTGTATGGTAGTAATGGCATCTCCATACCAATAGGATGAAGATAAAGCAGAAGTATCTACTGCACTTAACCCAGTAGTATCAGAAGCTGACAGACTCACCTTAACACCACATACCTCTTCCATAGTTCCTGACACGCCGGATAATTCAAAGTCCTTTCCATCACATGTAACAGTTACTGTCACATCAGAAGACACATTCACATTTGTAGCTTTAGACACTGTTATAGAACCAGTCTGACTAAATGTTCCTCCTGTTATAGATAAGCTATCTGTTACTGTCACATCAGAAAGCGTTACACTTCCTCCTGATACAGAAAACGTTCCTACAGTTCCTCCTGAAAAGGTAAGGCTACTTACGCTAGATGAAAAAGAAACCATAGAACCCGAGTTATTCACAACAAAGGACATACTAGAATTTGTTAAGGTTACATTTCCTGAAATTGTTCCATAATTATTTATAGTCTGTGTACTTTGATAATAGGTTATGCCAGTAGTTATATTACCCGACAGTACAACTCCCGAATTAATATTTAATGTATTAGTATTAGCATTGTTTCCAAATATATAATTATTACTAGTATTACTATCCACAGTTATTTCCACTGCTTGCATAGATGTGGATTCAAGCGTAATATCCTCAGCCATTACAATAATTGGATCAAAGTATGGAATATTACACAACAAAGCAACACTTAATAAAACCGCAATAAATTTTCTCAATTTCACTACTACCATTCTCATAATAATGCATCTCTCCCCGTTACTTATTCATAGGTTCACAAACGCTCGGTCACTTTTGAGTAACCTAAATAGAATATCAAATCCATCAGGTATTGTCAATACTTTTTTAAATTTTTGTTATTTTTTAAATACAAAGCATATTTAAAAGTAAAAAACATCAAGTAGTTTTCTTTATTCTACACATATTTTCAATATATTTGCAAGCAAAATATTAAAATCATTAACTTTCATCAAGAATCTCACAAACAAAAGCCCACCTGTTACCAGATGGGCTTTTTAATCTTATGTCATCTATTTCCACTTATTACCAAGCTGCATACGAACCACGGAACGCTTTAAGGCAAGCTCTGCACGATTCATATCCTGTGAGTCATCCTTGATTCGTCTCTCTGCTCTTATCTTAGCCTCCTCGGCTCTTCTTATGTCGATTTCGTCAGGCCACTCAACACTTTCAGCAAGCATGGTAATGGAATCTCCAAGCACCTCTGCAAAGCCTGAGTGAAGGGCTGCCTCCTTAGTCTCGCCATTTGCTTCTACAATTTTTAATACTCCCGGTGAGATTACCACTGTCATAGGAATGTGCTTAGGGTAGATACCCACAATACCCTCTGTGGTATTAAACTCTATAAAGGAAACCTGTCCCTCATAGAACACTCTGTCCGGAGCCATAATTTTAACATCCATTAACTTGTCTGCCATAATTCAAATACCTCACTTTCCTATTAGAAGCTGTGCATTATACATCCTATTTATTAATGTACTAAGCACACCCTCTCCTACTAAATACTAGAGGTTATTTGCACTTAGCAACAACGTCTTCGATGCTACCTGCATTAAGGAAGTAA
The DNA here is from genome assembly GCA_017625335.1 of Lachnospiraceae bacterium. GTDB lineage: Bacteria > Bacillota > Clostridia > Lachnospirales > Lachnospiraceae > Coprococcus_C. The sequence goes on along the minus strand of JAGALE010000081.1, from coordinate 9,626 downwards.
CTCTCTGGAACATCATCATGCTTACCTTCTAAGATTTCCTTAAAGCTCTGTATAGTGTCAGAAAGCGGAACATACTTTCCTGGAAGACCTGTAAACTGCTCTGCTACATGGAAAGGCTGTGAAAGGAACTTCTGAACCTTTCTTGCTCTGGCAACAACAATCTTATCCTCCTCAGAAAGCTCATCCATACCAAGGATTGCGATAATATCCTGTAACTCCTTGTACTTCTGAAGAATCTCCTGAACACCTCTTGCTACCTTGTAGTGCTCCTCACCTACGATACGTGGGTCAAGGATTCTTGATGTTGACTCAAGTGGGTCTACTGCAGGGTAGATACCAAGCTCAACTATAGAACGTGAAAGAACTGTAGTTGCGTCAAGGTGTGCAAATGTAGTTGCAGGTGCCGGGTCAGTTAAGTCGTCCGCTGGAACGTAAACTGCCTGAACAGATGTAATAGATCCGTTCTTAGTAGAAGTAATTCTCTCCTGAAGAGCACCCATCTCAGTCTGAAGTGTTGGCTGGTAACCAACCGCAGAAGGAACTCGTCCAAGAAGAGCTGAAACCTCTGAACCTGCCTGTGTAAATCTGAATATGTTATCAATGAAGAGAAGTACGTCCTTACCGCCCTGATCTCTGAAGTACTCAGCCATAGTAAGTCCTGTAAGACCAACTCTCATACGAGCTCCAGGTGGCTCATTCATCTGACCAAATACCATGGTAGTCTTATTGATAACTCCTGACTCAATCATCTCATGGTAGAGGTCATTACCCTCTCTTGTTCTCTCACCAACACCTGTGAATACTGAATATCCACCGTGCTCTGTAGCGATATTTGTAATAAGCTCCTGAATAAGAACTGTCTTACCTACTCCTGCACCACCGAAGAGACCGATCTTACCACCCTTCTGATATGGGCAGAGAAGGTCTACTACCTTAATACCTGTCTCAAGGATTTCAGTCTCTGTAGCCTGCTCCTTGAACTCTGGTGCCTTTCTGTGAATAGGAAGATAATCCTTTACCTCTGGTGAAGGCTTATTATCTATAGGCTGTCCTAATACATTGAACATACGTCCAAGTGTTTCCTCACCTACAGGAACTGTAATCGGACCACCTGTAGCAACGGCTTCCATGCCTCTTACGAGACCGTCTGTAGGACCCATTGCTATACATCTAACTGTATCATCACCGAGATGCTGTGATACCTCTGCGTAGAGAGTACCGGCATTCTTAGTCTCGATTGTTACCGCATCATAAATCTCAGGAAGCTTTCCCTCTGGGAACTTGATATCGATAACGGCACTAATAATCTGGGTGACTTTTCCTACGATTTTATCTGCCATTTCTTTACTCCTTATTTTTATTCCATCGATGCACATTATCTCCGTTTATCAGCTAACTACGCCGATTAAACATGCCTTAGGAGATGGCATCCGCTCCCGCAATAATCTCAGTAAGCTCCTGAGTAATTGCGCTCTGTCTTGCTCTATTATACTTAAGTGACAGGCTTGCTATCATATCCTCTGCATTGCTTGTAGCAGAATCCATGGCCTGCATTCTTGCACCATTTTCACTGGCTACTGACTCTAGGAATGCTCCAAATATAATATTAGACATATATTTTGGAATTACTTTGTCAAGAACATCCTCCGGAGTTGGCTCAAAGTTCATTAAGAGCTTATCGTCAATCTCCCTTTCCTCAAAGTCCTCTGCACTAAGAGGCAGAAGCTTTCTTAACACAGGCTCCTGTGTAACAGTATTCTTAAAGTTTGTATAGGCAATATAAATCTCACCTATCTCACCCTGAGTATACTGTGTGAGAAGCTCCTTAGTCATCTGAGTAGCATCTGAAAACAGTGGTTCATTAATAACCTCTGAGAAATCCTTATGAATGTCAAAGCCTTTTCTTGTAAGGCCCTCAATACCCTTCTTACCCACTGCATAAACATAGGTTTCGTCCTTCTTGAAGTCTCCATTAGTAATAAGCTTAACTATATTACTATTATAGCCTCCTGCAAGTCCTCTGTTAGAGGTGATAACAATAACTGCCTTTTTATCACAGTCGTTATCTCTAAGGTATCTATGGTCCACATTCTTAGTCATTGAAAGGATAGAACAGATGGTATCATAGAGCATATTAAAATATGGTTTATTGCTCTCTGCTTTTCCTCTGGCCTTCTGAAGCTTTACTGTAGCAACAAGCTTCATCGCCTTGGTTATCTGCTGAGTGCTTTGGACGCTTTCCTTACGTCTCTTTATGTCTCTCATTGATGCCAAGACTTTTCACCTCACAAACTAAAATGTTTCTTTAAACTCATTAATTGCCTCTACAAGCTTTGACTCAAGCTCATCAGTTATCTTCTTCTCTGTCTTAATAGTCTCAAAGATTTCCGGATACTTAGTAGCAATGTGCTCGAATAATCCACTTTCAAACTCAAGTACTCTATCTACAGGAATATCGATAAGGTATCTCTTAGTAGCCGCATAAATAATTACTACCTGCTTCTCAACTGGCATTGGCTTATACTGTGGCTGCTTAAGCATCTCCTTAATTCTTTCACCCTGTGCAAGTCTGTCCTTTGTATCCGCATCAAGCTCTGAACCGAACTGCGAGAAGGCTGCAAGCTCTCTGTACTGTGCAAGCTCAACTCTTATAGGCGAAGCAAGCTTCTTCATAGCGTTAATCTGTGCAGCACCACCAACTCGTGATACTGAAAGACCTGCATTTACCGCTGGTCTAAAGCCTGCATTAAACATCTCTGTCTCAAGATAAATCTGTCCATCTGTAATAGATATAACATTTGTAGGAATGTACGCTGAAACGTCTCCTGCCTGTGTCTCGATGATCGGAAGTGCAGTAAGTGAACCGCCCCCAAATTCATCTGAAAGCTTTGCAGCTCTCTCAAGAAGTCTTGAGTGAAGGTAGAATACGTCTCCAGGATAAGCCTCACGTCCTGGTGGTCTACGAAGAAGCAATGAAAGTGTACGGTATGCTGTAGCATGCTTACTTAAGTCATCATACACAACAAGTACATCCTTACCATTCTCCATCCACTCCTCACCGATAGCACAGCCTGAATATGGAGCAATGTACTGAAGTGGTGCAAGCTCACTGGCTGTAGAAACTACGATGGTTGTATACTCCATAGCGCCGTACTCAGTAAGAGTCTTAACAATGTTAGCAACTGTTGAAGCCTTCTGACCGATGGCTACATAAATACAGTTAACTCCCTGACCCTTCTGGTTAATAATTGTATCAATAGCGATAGCAGTCTTACCTGTCTGTCTATCACCGATAATAAGCTCTCTTTGTCCTCTTCCGATTGGTACCATGGCGTCGATAGCCTTAATACCTGTCTGAAGTGGAGTATCAACAGACTTACGAGCAATAACACCTGATGCTACTCTCTCAATCTGTCTTGTCTTAGTTGTCTCTATAGGTCCCTTACCATCTATTGGCTGACCTAATGCATTTACTACACGACCAAGCATTGCGTCACCAACAGGCACCTCAACAACTCGACCTGTAGTCTTAACTATGTCTCCCTCGTTAATATTACTTGTATCTCCGAGAAGAACGGCTCCTACGTTGTCCTCCTCAAGGTTAAGTACCATACCGTATACCTCACCTGGGAACATAAGAAGCTCGCCCTGCATAGCATTTTCAAGACCATGAACACGTGCTATACCATCAGCAACCTGGATAACAGTACCCACGTCTGATGTTTCAAGCTGAAGTTTATAATTTTTAATCTGCTCCTTAATAACTGAGCTGATTTCTTCAGGTTTTAAATTCATGGACAAAAAACACCTTCTTTCTATACGAATTTTTACGAATTTTTAAATTTATGCGTTTGCCAGGGTTCTGGACATATTATCAAGCTTTGTCTTGATTGAGCTATCCACAACTCTGTCCTCAATTCTAATTACCAGTCCACCGATAAGAGACTTGTCTACTGAGTAGTGGGTCTCCATAGTATCGTAAACTGTTGTTTCTATAAGTCTTTGCTCTATAGCCTGCTTTTGGCTGTCAGATAGCTCTATCGCACTTGCCACTGTGGCAACACCGATATTTTTTTCCTTCTTAACCTGCTTAACAAAGTAATTAAGAATAGAAATAAGCTCATTAACATGTCCCTTGTCAACCACCATAGCTATAAGACCTGTAAGCTCATCTGCCACCCTTCCATCAAATGAATTGGTAACGATTTTATGCTTTTCATCCTTGCTTACCTGTGGATGACTAAGAAGCTTTATAAGCTCCTGATTATCTCTAAGGATATCTATAAGTGCTACTGTCTCCTCATAGAGACTGTCTATCTTTCCTTCCTCTAAAGCCAACTCAAAAAGAGCATTTCCATAGGTTATATCTACTTGCTTTGCCATGTATTATCACCCATTTCCTTCAAGGTAGCTTCGATAAGCTCAGCCTGCTTTGCCTCATCAAGGTTGCCCTCTACAAACTTTCCAGCCATAGCAGTTGCAACACCAATAATCTCCTGCTTAACCTCATCCTTAACCTTGTTCTTCTCAAGAAGAGCTTCCTGATTAGCTCTGTTAATTATACGAGCAGCCTCTTCCTTAGCTTCAGCTACAATATTTTCTTCATTCTTAACTGCCTTCTTACGAGCTGCTGTAAGAATTTCTTCAGCCTCATCGTCAGCCTGCTTCAATCTCTCATCATACTCTGCCTTAAGCTTTGCTGCATCTGCTTTATCCTTAGCAGCACTATCTAAGTCTCCCTTAATCTTCGCCTGTCTGTCAGCTATAACCTTCTTAACCGGCTCAATTAAAACATATGATAAGAATAAAAACAGTAAGAAAACAGCTAAACCCTGTATTAATATGTCAAATAACAGCTGGGCATCAAGACCAAATATACGTCCCTGATCTGCTTCTGCCATAAGAGCAACATTTGACATACTAAAGCTAGCACCTCTTAATGTCACTGTTAATCCTCCTTTCGGTTCCTAAGATTTTCACTTAAGACCTACACATTTAAAATACTTAATCTTACTTGAAAGGCTTAACGAACATAAGAAGAAGTGCAACAACCAGACCATAAAGACCTGTTGTCTCAGCAACCGCCTGTCCAAGAATCATAGTTGACATGATGTCACCCTTTGCTCCCGGATTACGACCAACTGCTGATGCACCATAACCTGCTGCAATACCCTGACCAACACCAGGACCGATACCTGCGATAACCGCAAGACCAGCACCTATAGCTGAACATCCATTAATAAATCCTTCATTATCAATATTTCCCATTTTAGTGTCCTCCATTTTTTAATTTTAATCGTCTTAAATATAGATTTTGATTTTAAAATAAATTACTCACCACACCGTGGGCATAGCTTGTGTAATTAAAATACTTTACCCTTCTACCTCTCTTTTCTGAGCTACAAAGGTCATAGTCAGCATACAGAATACATATGTCTGAATAGCTCCCGAGAACAGGTCGAAGTATACGTGAAGCGCTGATGGTATACCTAGCTGGAATAACCAAGGAAGCATTCCGTAGTAAAGTGCCATCATAACTGTTCCTGCCATAACATTACCAAAGAGACGGAGCGACAGTGAAATCGGTGTTGCGAATTCACTGATTACATTAATAGGGAAGAATAAGAATATAGGCTCAAACATTCCCTTAAGGTAACCCCATTTCTGGTATCTAATGGCCGCATACTGAATCATTACAAATGAAACAAGTGCGATAGTAAATGTCGTGCCAAAGTCCGCAGTAGGCGGTCTTAAGCCAAACAAGCCGGATATATTCGAGAAAAGCACGAATACAAACAGCGTACCAATGTAGTTGGTATATTTTTTGCCGGCCTTACCCATGGTTCCATCAACAAAGTTAATTAACACACTTATGGCAAATTCAACGCCTGTAGCGAATTTACTTGGGTTATCCTTTGTCTTTAGTACACTTCTTCTGGCACAGATTGCGAGTATTGCAATGGACAGAAGAACTATAAATGTACAAACATGGGTGGTGGTAATATATACCGTAGTGCCAAAGAAGTTGATTGGATAAAGCTGATGTATATAGAAATCCACCTCGGGCCTTACCATAGGCAACCCAATGGCTACACCATTAGTCATATGTTCACCCTCCTTTATGTTATTAAATTTTAATTTAAGAGCTAAAAAACTCTATATATATCAAGAGTGCCACGCACTCCATCAATCAATGCAACATCTGCATATCACCTAATCAGCTCACTTAGGGGCTATAGGTGCCACTTTTTAAGTTAGTATATGCATATACCATAATTTCACTCAAGCCTACCGAAAATCAGATAAAAGCTTCTTAAAAAACGGATTAAGCAATGCAGATATCTTAAGTGAAAATAAACCCAGTATGGAGCCTACAAATGCGGCAACCCCTATAAAATACGCTACGATCATAATCACAGCTGATATAATCAATCTAAACATACTCTTAGCTGTCATATAACCCCTGGCTTTACCCTCGTCTACACTTAGAGCTCTATCAATGGTGTCATACATATTATAAAGTTGAAAGGCTGCACCTGCTGTACCACCTAAAACTCCCACCAGATACATCCACATAGGTCTTGCAAATATTAGTCCTATGGCAAGCATTATTACACCACTTACTATTATGCCCACATAAAGTTCTAAAAGAGTCCTGGTCTCAGGCTTCGAGCTCATCCTCTTAAGAGTCTTTTTTATTCCCATTTTCATCACCTATATATCCACGAACTAAGATAAAAACAGATCTAAAACCAGATATTACTCCCAGCACGATAAACCACACCAGTAGCTTTGTACCGAAGAAATTGTCCACTGCCATACCTATGGCAATACACAGAAATACGGTCACCAGCATAGTAATTCCTATCTGAGAAATCAGGAACAGCATCTTAATTACTTGATTCTGGTTTTGGTTCATAATTTACCTCTTACTTTTTTACCTACACTAAAAGTTAATTATATATGATTTTTCCCTTTTTTTCAATGAAATAGTTATGGTGTGGAGGAAATATTTTGAAATCTTATCCAAGATAGTTTTGTCAAGCTATTTTTTTGCTAAAACGTTTGAAATATAATACCAAATGTCAATATTTGAAACTTTACATTACTACATTCTTTGCATTAAAATTAATGTATGCTAAATAAAAGACTTTACATTAATAAAAATAAACCCTTATAATACAAAATATAGGTATTATGGAAAGGGGTGTGAAAGGATGGATGATGAAATGACCAGAGATGAAATGATAAAATATGAGATAGATTACTATGTAAATCTCATTAGAATAAAGAATGCCGAGGATGGAACAAACAAGGAATTAGATTATCAGTTAAAGGTTCAGAAGAATAAGCTCGCTGCGTTAGGTGTTAATACAGATAGCTATGAATTTGATAATTAGTGACTAGTATCTATATTTTTTAGATACAATTTATTGAGTAAAAATTTGTAAAGTCTTTTGGAGAAATAATATTACTATGACTAATCAAGATACTATAACAGAGTCAGAAAATTTAATACATACACAGCTTTTAGACGGGGATAATCCTGAAAGCATTAGGCAGGCGGCGATTATACTAAAAGAAAAGGGGCTGGTTGCATTTCCTACAGAGACAGTTTATGGACTTGGCGGAGATGCTCTAGATGAGAATGCTGCTGCCAAAATCTACGCAGCAAAGGGAAGACCTAGCGACAATCCCCTTATAGTACATATTGCAGATACCGACGCAGTATATAAGCTCGCCAAAGAAGTGCCGGATAAAGCAAAGCTTCTTATGGAAGCATTTTGGCCGGGTCCACTTACTATAATTCTACCTAAAAAGGAAATAGTCCCTGATGGAACCACTGGTGGCCTTAACACTGTGGCAATCCGAATGCCATCCCATCCTGTTGCACTGAGCCTAATTCGGGAAAGCGGGCTATACATTGCTGCCCCTAGTGCAAATACCTCAGGCAGACCATCTCCTACATTGGCAGACCATGTTATGGAGGATATGAAGGGACGCATCGAGATGATACTTGACGGTGGGGCTGTAGGAATAGGCATTGAATCTACAATTGTGGATTTAACTTCGGAGGTTCCTGTTATCCTAAGACCAGGATTTATTACCAAAAGTATGCTTGAGGAAATTGTGGGTAAGGTAACCATCGATCCTGCACTGATAGAACCGGATCCTAATCTTAGACCGAAGGCTCCGGGAATGAAATATACACATTACGCACCTAAGGGAGAGCTTACCATAGTGGAGGGTGCATCAAATGCATCGACAAAAGGAGCTAACAAAGTAATTACTAAGATTAACCAGTTGGTTTTAGAAAAAGCCAATTCCGGCTTCAAGGTTGCAGTAATTACAACCTCGGAAAATGCTAATCTATTTGACTGCGAAAACATTTTAGTTGCAGGGGACAGAGAAAAAGGTGAAACCATTGCAGCTAAGCTTTATAAGGTTCTAAGACAATGCGATGAGCTTGATGTGGACTATATATATAGCGAAGCATTTAATGATGGAGAGCTTGGTGGAGCAATTATGAACAGACTGCTTAAGGCAGCAGGACATAGAGTGATTAAGGTCTGATACAAAAAATAAGAGGATGAACCAAATATAATTATTGGCTCATCCTCTTATAATTTTATTAACCTTGATTATTCTTTTTAATCTTCTATCATATTGATTCTTCTAATATGTCTCTCGTCATTAGAAAATGGTGTATCAAGGAATGTATCAACTATCTTAAGAGCAAGTCCAGGACCTATAGTTCTGGCACCCATAGCTAATATATTGGCATTATTATGCTCCTTAGTAGCCTGAGCTGAGAAGCAGTCAGAACAAAGAGCGGCTCTAATTCCCTTAACCTTATTAGCTGCGATTGAGATACCAATTCCTGTTCCACAGATAAGAATTCCAAGCTCACACTCACCATCCGCAACTGCATGAGCAACCTTCTTAGCATATTCTGGGTAGTCTACAGAATCTGTGCTGTAGCATCCAAAATCTTTAAATTCAAAGCCTCTCTTAGTAAGATGAGCCTTAACCTCCTGCATTAATTCATAACCACCGTGGTCACAACCTAAAGCTAACATAATTTGTCCTCCGTTTTGATAAATGATTTTATATATTATTAGTAATCTTTCTTTTATCTACAACAAGGATAGGTTATCACGAATTAAATGGTATTTCAATCTGTTTTGTTTGTTTTTAATATCCCCACAACGAAAAAGAGACCAGAAACTTAATTCCGGTCTCTTTTTCGTTAACAGGTTTCCCTGCCTAAAAGAAAAGATTTAAAATTTATGAAATGAACTATATTTAATATACAATATAATTATTAACAAAATATGTACAAATTAAAAACTTTGTGTAAGGAATTTTTGGATTTTTGAATTGTTTTTAGTTTACAATTCAATATATGTTAACAATTTAATTGCTTATTTATGTTGTATTAGATAGAATAACAATAGTGAGATTTTGCAACTAATCACCTTTTTGAAAGACTAACTATTAAAAGTCAATAGTGAAATTTAGATTTTATGAATGAATTGCAGAAATGCATTTCAGATATATTTGAACCATGAAAACTGCATGACAATAAGAGCATCTTTGCAGGTGCTCTAAAAAGAAGTATTCAG
>JAGALE010000080.1 GCA_017625335.1 Lachnospiraceae bacterium | reverse complement strand
TCCCTTTGCGTAGTAATTGGTCTCAATGCTTGTATCATAAAACTCCTCTGAATAAGGAATAAGCATATCCTCAGTCATAAGCTTCATTATCATATATTCTGATGGACACACCAAATCATAGGTATCACCCATAGACATCTGATTGTAAAGCTCCTCATTAGTTCCAAAGGTTGAGTACTCAACTCTAACCTCCTTGCCATAGGTCTCATAAAACCATGCCTCAAAATCTTCTACTATACCTGTTTCCGGGCATATTACTGTGCCGTTTTCAAGCTCAATGGTTTCCTCCTCCGGATCCCAATCACCCTCATCGATATATTCCTCCCAATTACTTACACGGAGAACAATTACATCATCATCGGAGCCGCCTTCTTCACTACAGCCTGTTAATGTGAAAGCATTTCCCACAAGCATAGCAAGGCACAGGATATATGTAATTAATTTCTTACTAATCTTTCTCAATTTTTCTTCTCCTCTTTCTTAGCTATTACATTCTGCGCAACAACATAAAGTGCAACCAACACAAATATTACTGTAGACAAAGCCCAAAGTGCCGTCTTAATATCTGTCTGAGCGCCCTTTGTAGCATTTACAACATAAGTACTTATGGTGTCAAAGGTTGCCGGTTTAGTATAGGTTGTGATGAAATAATCATCCAAAGAAAGAGTAATAGCTGTCATAAAGCCTGATATAATGCCTGGGACTATCTGAGGTATTACTACCTTTCTAAGAGCCATAGAAGCATTACATCCAAGGTCTAAGGCTGCCTCGTAAAGCTGATGATCCATCTGCTTTAATCTAGGAAGCACTGACAGATATACAAAAGGTGTACAAAGGGCAGTCTGACCAATAATAAGTGGTAAGAAGGTCTCCTTTCTAACCTTGAAAAATACTATCATAAGTATACACATAGAAAATCCTGTCACTACATCTGCATTAATAACAGGTATCTGATTTGCCATCTCAATTACTCCTCTAGTTCTTCTCTTAGAGTAAAATGCACCGATAGCTCCTGTTGTTCCAAGAATTGTTGAAAGCACCGCAACTCCTATAGCAAGAGTAAATGTGCCGATAATCATTTCCACTAATTCCGGTGTGGTAAACAGGGTTATATAATTTTGCATAGAAAAACCTTTGATGGTTCCTATCATAGTGGAATCTGTAAAGCTGTACACCATAAGGATTAAGATTGGTGCATACAAGAACAGCAATACAAACCATATAAATATATGCTGAAAAAACTTTAACATCCTAATCTCCTATCATATCACCATATGTTGTCAAAAATGTCCTAATGACATATACAACACAAACCAAAAATCACTTAGTAACTAACGCACTCTAGCTGCCGTCCCATCATCCTCTGTATATTTGTTGGACAAATATGTTATAGCCAGAATAATGAGCAGAAGCACTATGGATATAACGGAACCATTGTGCCAATCATATGCGCTAAAGTAGCTTCCTATAAGACTTCCCATAATATATGTACTGTTATAAATCATATCAAGCACTACATAGTTAGTCATACTTGGAAGGAATACCATAGTTACACCACTTACGATACCAGGTACGGAAAGTGGCAGGATAACCTTGAAGAACACCTGTCTCTTGCCTGCGCCAAGGTCTCTAGCTGCCTCTATAAGTCCATCATCAAGCTTAGTCAATGAATTATAAAGTGGCATCATCATAAATGGTAAAAAGTCGTATACCATACAAATAATGGTATTCAAAAACTGGTGATAAGCCAGATTACCTTCAATAAGTGTAAGCACCTCCTTAAGTGCTGTTATACGAAGGGTAAAGTTAATCCACATTGGAAGAACAAATATCATAAGGAACTTCGCCTTCTTGCTATATGCACCCTTTGCTATAATAAGTGCTACCGGATAAGCCAACGCCAAGCAAACTATAGTAGTTATAATGGCTATAGCAAAGCTATATATCAAAGTTCCTACTGTCTTACCATTCTTAAAGAAATTGATAAAATTATCAAATGATGGCTGTCCGTCACCATTTGTAAATCCATAATATATTACAACCAGCAGCGGTAATACCACGAAAAGTAGTAAAAAGATAGCATATGGTATAGCCAGCTGCTTTCTTAAATTATTACTCTTCATCTGCTTCTCCCTCTATTATCTTATAAGTCATCTTATCCATAGGGATAATTACACCAACATAATCCTCCTGGTTCCAAAGGTCCTCATCATTGACAACGTAGTCCTCCTCAGACTTAGTACGAACTGTGTATCTATAATGGTCATCAACATAGATAAATGAGAAGATATTACCCTGTACAAGACCCTGTTCTGCATCATCTGTAAGATCTGCATCTGAAGGGATAAAGGAAGCTTCAACTCTAGTACCAACAAGGTCAATGCTATTACCATCTGCATCAGCAACCTCCCAATCAGCCATAACAGCGCCAGGTACAAGAATTGATGGATCAATATCCACCTCGAAGTCCTCGAACTCCACATGTATCTTGTCCTCAACCTTAGCAGCAACAACCTTACCTTCGTAGTGGTTTATACTGCTATCGTATGGAATAAGGTGAATATTATCAGGCTCAATACTCATGCCAACCTTAGTTCCGATAGCATAATTATTTAAGCTATGAATCTCTATCTCATTCTTACCAGCCTGAACTACAACAATATAAAATGTTCCCTTAAAGTCACAGGAGATAACCTCACCTGTAAACTGTCCCTTGCTCTCATCAGTAATCACTATATCCTCAGGACGAATTACTGCATCAATAACCATATCCTTAGCATAATCATCTACACACTCAAACTCAGTTCCACAGAAACGAACCTTGTGGTAACCAAGCATTGTACCCTTGAATATGTTACTCTCACCGATAAAGTCAGCTACGAACAGATTCTTAGGCTCATTATATATCTCCTCAGGAGTACCAATCTGCTGAATCTCACCATCTGCCATAACAACAATCTTGTCCGACATGGTAAGAGCCTCCTCCTGATCATGTGTTACGAATATAAATGTAATTCCAAGCTTCTTATGCATATTTTTAAGCTCAACCTGCATCTCCTTACGCATCTTGTAATCAAGGGCGCTAAGAGACTCATCAAGAAGCAAAACATCTGGCTCATTAACAACAGCACGTGCAATAGCAATACGCTGCTGCTGACCACCTGAAAGTGTATGTATAGCTCTCTTCTCAAAGCCCTCAAGATCTACAAGCTCTAAGGCCTTTTTAACCTTCTCATCCTGTTCCTTCTTAGAAAGCTTCTTAAGCTTAAGTCCAAACGCTATGTTATCATAAACATTTAGATGTGGAAAAAGAGCGTACTTCTGAAACACCGTATTGACAGGACGCTGATTAGGGGGAAGCATACTTATATCTTCACCGTTCATCATAATACTTCCTGAGGTTGGTAATTCAAATCCGCCCAATATCCTAAGCATGGTGGTTTTACCACAGCCTGATGGACCTAGCAAGGTTACAAACTCACCTTTTTTGACCTCTAGGTTAAAATCCTCAACAACTACCGTGTCATCAAAGACCTTCTTTACGTTCTTAAATTCAATAAGTGTTTCGTTCATTTATTCAATGCCCTCCAAAATAAAATTTTTTATATCGGGGGTGCTTTAGCCCTACAAAACTCTTTGTCGCGCTAAAGCGATACCGTGATTAATAATATATAATAAAATGATGAATTTTACTACTATTTTTTTCGATTTTTGATATGTTTTTTGTCAAAATGTGGCAAGCTTTTTATACAAAAAACGAGACGATAGATATTAAGCTCTATCGCCTCATTTTAATTGCTAAATCTATTATATTTTTCTATATAAGTTTTGCCCTGTCAACTAATGAATATAATCCCTCGTCTCTTTGAATAACATTCTGTTCAACCAGCTTATTTAAAGATGTAAGCACATCCATCATAGACATATCTGACACCTTTTCCTGAATATTAGATGCAGAAAGTGGCTTGCCTGAGTTATATATAGCATCAACGATTCTTACATCAGTTTCATTAATCTCTTCTGCCTGCTTATGCTTAGCTTCCATAATATCGTCTATACCAGCCAGATTCTCCTCTATGTACTCTTCCTCTGGTTCTATAGCAACCGCTCCATTATTTTGCTGACTCATAAGCTCCTTATTAGCCTTCTCTAGGCTTTCAATTCTGCTTAATGCCTCTATAAGCAATTGATTTCTCTCTGCTAATGCCTTGTTAGCATTCTCTAATGCGGATTCAAGCTCTTCCTCTAACGCCTTAACCTTAGCCTCTTCTGCCGCCTTTTCCTTAGCGGCCTTAGCTTCTACTGTTGCTCTTTCCGCAGCAACCTTTGAATCAAGTATAGCTCTAGCCTCTGCCATAGCTCTAGTCTGAGCCTCTGCTCTAGTAGCCTCTGCCTGTTTTATCTCCTCAGCCGCCTTAGCCTGTGCCTCTGCCATAGCCTCCTGCGCCGCCCTTATCTCCTCAGCCGCCTTAGCCTCTGCCTGCGCTCTAGCTTCTGCTGCTGCCTTTATCTCAGCTGCAACCTTAGCCTCTGCTTCTGCCTTAGCCTGTGCTCTAGCTTCTGCCGCAGTTCTAGCAAGCTCTGCACGTCTTGCTTCCTCTTCAAGTCTCTTCTTCTCAGCCTTTCTTGCTTCCTCAGCAGCCTTCTCCTCTTCAGAATACTCAAGCTGCACAGCTGTACCTGTCAAAGTAAGCATAAGACCAAGCTCTGTGGATGTAGTTATATTAGTTTTAACACCTATAACCGCATTAGCTCCTAATTTAGCTGCTGTGTTCTCCAGCTTCTTCTTAGCTTTTCTAAGACACTCATCATAAAGATATGCCTTTCCAGCCTCCTCACCAGCTAGCATAAGCCTAAGTGAACTTATCTCTGTGCTCATTACAAGTCCTAATACGTCTTTTATTTCTCTATTCGCAATATTGTCCGTAGTTGCTATGTACATCCCAATCTCCTCCATGAAATATATTATCCGCTTATTCCCCACCTGTAAGCGGTTTCTCACTAACTATAATAATATACAAATTTGACAATTATTTCAATATGGCAAATGTACAAAAAAGGTAGTAGGAAATTGTGGAATGCACTGAAAATAATTGTGGCAAAAAGAAAACCCCTCTAGATTTGTCTAGAGAGGTTATATGCTAAAATTTAATTCCCACCATTGTTAGGATCATATCCATTATACATTTGGTCTTGTGATGCATAAGGATTAATAATCTGTGGCCCTGTTGAATAACCATTCATCTGAGCATTAGGATCATAGCCACCTGCCATCTGCTGATTACCCATGTATCCACCATTCATCTGCTGATTATAATTCTGATACTGATTGTTCATCTGTGGCTGATTATATCCGTTATACTGCTGATTATAGCCATTATTTGGCTGTCCCATATACATCTGATTTGGAACCCTTGTAATTTTAATCACACCTGAATCTAGTAAAAGTAAGCCAAGAATAATCACTATACCTATAAGTATAAACCACACATCTGCTGAAAATGTTACATCTGACCAGCTATAGTCATCATCATATATTCCCTTGCCGATGCATGCGAATATAAACATAAACATCAATGCACCATCAGCTATATATACATAAAATTTCTTGCCAAAGTATGCTGCACATACACCTATTAATGGCACAATATAATATAATGGACTAACAAATACGCCGTAAAAGAAGATTCCGAATTCTTCCGCTTCATATATTTTAAATGTATAGCTCATTCCTGCAGTAAAAACCACATGTGCGTTCTCATTATAGCTTTCAAATACATCCTCTAAAAGATAAAACAGATTTGAAATAGGATTAGTCTGTATCATATAAAATATAACCAAAAATGTTATCAATATAATCTTCTTATACTTATCATTAGCAAAGCCCATAGTCTTATAGTTATTCATAATTTGTACCTCCCATAAAAATCTTCTTATACAAAAACCCTCCGAAATATGATTTCAGAGGGTTTCGTATTTTATTACATCCGCAATGCGACTTCGTACTATCTAGAACTTGCCAGCTGTAGCAGCTTCCTCGATAGAAACTGCAACTGCAACAGTCATACCAACCATAGGGTTGTTACCAGCACCGATAAGACCCATCATCTCAACGTGTGCAGGAACTGATGAAGAACCAGCGAACTGTGCATCTGAGTGC
>JAGALE010000079.1 GCA_017625335.1 Lachnospiraceae bacterium | reverse complement strand
ACACTTTTATTTTCTAAAAATTATCAATATCCCGGACATGGATTAGGTCTTAGATACGAGAAGATAAAGATGGAGAACGAGGCCTTTAATAAGCGTTTTAAGATAAAAGCAGCTAGAGATATAGATGCATTCTATATATTAACTCCGCATATGATGGAGTGTATAGATAACATATTGATGAAGGCAAAAAGCGTGGGATTGCATTTTGCTAATAACAAGCTTTATCTAGGAATTAACTACGGTGGCAGCAGTGCTTTCGATGCAGATATGAATAGACCACTTGTATATGTTAATGAGCTAGAGAAGGTTAAGGCAGATACAAAGGTTATAGTTGATATAGTTAGAACCTTAAAGCTTGATCAAAATGCTAGAGAGGATCAGCTTCGTAAGCATGGGGCTGTTATGGATCCATTAGCAGGAATCGGTCAAAGAAATGGTCAAATGAATGATTATCCAAACAGTCAGATGAGCGGCCAAATGAATGGTTATCCAAATGACCAGATGAATGGTTATCCAAATGGCCAGATGAACGGTTATCCAAATGGTCAAATGAATGGCCAAATGGGAGAACCGATACAGACAGGAAATTCATTCTATAATGAACCACCTGTTGAAAGTAAATATGGTTTTACATTAAAGAAATAGTTTTTATATTCTTTTAAGGAATAATTATTAACATAAATACAACTGTAAACATTTATATGATAAGAGGAGGAATTAAAAATGACAGCAGTATATGTAATTTTAGGAATTGTAGTGGTATTAGTTTTATGGTACATCGGTACTAGCAACAGTATTAAGACGCTTGATCTTAAGGTGCAGGAGGGCAACTCAAGTATAGAGGTTGCTCTTGAGAAAAGATACGATGTTCTTACTAAGATGCTTGATGTAGTTAAGGGTTATCAGAAGCATGAGAAAGAGGTTCTCTCTGAGGTAATCAGTCTTCGTAGAGGAATGTCTATGAACGAGATGAACCAGGCTAATAGAACTATGGATGCAGCTTTTGGTAAGATCAGTCTTCTTGCAGAGGCTTATCCAGAGCTTAAGTCAAGTAACAACTTTGTACAGCTTCAGGCAGCAATTATGGATGTTGAGGAGCACCTTCAGGCTGCAAGACGTCTCTATAATTCAAATGTCAATGCTTATAATGCTAAGATTGTTGTATTCCCTAACAGTATCGTTGCAGGTGCTATGGGTGCAGTACAGAAGCCATTCTTCGAGGCATCAGAGGGTAAGAGAGCTGACGTTAAGATGAGCTTCTAAATAAGCGTGAGAACACGCTACAACAGCGTTAAAATAGGTAGTGATTTAATATTAACATAAAGAAGAGTTCTAAGGGTTGTGCCATACCTTTGGAGCTCTTTCTTTTTGTGTGGAAAAATATAGTATATTCATATGAAAAATGATATAATATTTAGCATATAAGTTGCGCAAAATAAGCGTATTAAAAATCAAACAAAAGAGGAGGGTTTTATGAATAAAAGAGTTATGTGTAAAAGAATAGTAGCATTATTGGTAAGCATGTGCATGATTGTTTCGGTAATGCTTTTTGACGGGAATTATCATGTGTCAAAAGCTGCCGCACCTTGTGTTACATATACGGGAGATAATGTTGAGGGGCAGAATTATGCTACTTGGTCATCACCGGTTTATTCATATATGACTACATGTTCTGATGGCAAGTATATGCTGGTAGAAAAGATATATAATTCATCAGCTGTGTCTGTTCAATATTTTGATACAGGCTATAATTTCCTTAGCAATAAGGAAGTTGCTTTGGAGTTACCTGTATTCGGTGCATTTTTTGAGACTGATTCAAATTACTATCTGTTGACAGGACAGACAAATCTGGAATGTGATGATTCCGTAGAAGTATTTAGGTTAACAAAGTACGATAAGAATTGGAACAAGATAGCACATTGTAGCTTGTTTGGTGCTAATACAACAATTCCTTTTGATGCAGGATCGGCTAGAATGGCAACTGCTGGTGATTACATGATTATAAGAACAGCACACGAGATGTATTCTGGTCATCAAGCGAATGTAACAATTCAGGTTAAGATGTCTACCATGACCATTACAGATTCTTATACGGATGTAATGAATACAGATTTTGGATATGTAAGCCATTCCTTCAATCAGTTTGTGCAGATAGAGAATAATAAAATTATTGCTGTAGACCATGGAGATGCGCATCCACGTTCTGTCGTTTTGATGAAGTATCCTAAGGATATATCTAAAGGAACATTTACTCCTACATTTGACAATCCTTGTGTTAATACAAATCTACTGACATTTGTAGATTATGATTATTATAATTACACAGGTGCATCTATAGGTGCATTTGAAATATCAAGCACCTCTTACTTAGTGGCAGGCAACCAGGATATTAATACAACAACTTTATCCACATCAGGATACGGCGATGGACGTAATATATTCGTGGTAAGCATGAATAAGAGCTCAGGTGCGGTAACATATAACAAGATTACTAACTATACTGCTGGAAGTGGAATTACTTCAACTCCTCATATGACTAAGATTGGAACAAATTCCTACATGCTTTTGTGGCACAAGGGAGATAAGGTGTATTATACCAAGATAGATGGTAATGGAAAGCAGGTTGGAAATATATATAGCCTGACAGGTGACCTGTCAGATTGTAAGCCAATTTTAGCATCAGGCAAGTTGATGTGGTATGTTCGTGATGATGGCGAGACTACATTTTACAGTATTAACACTGCTGATATGACTAGCTCTGTGAAAAGTGTTATTACCGGTCATAATTACACTTATGGAAATGTGGTTACTGACGGTACCATAGATAAAATATGTTCAAAATGTGGTGACAGCAGCAAAGTAACTGTGCCAACCTCCTACTCCTGCTATTGGAAGCTATCTACATCCACTGGCTCATACTATAGTAGCTATAGCAGTAGATATAATGTGGGAGATACTGTTCTTTGTTGGCCATATTTGAATGGCTCCTATCAAATGTCTGAGATGGAGGGATTATCTTCTAATGAAGATGTAATTACAATTGGCAAGAAAGGGTCTGATATTGTACTAAATTGTGTTGGTACAGGTGTTGCGAAAATAACTATTAGACCAAAATATAATCCAACCTTACAGAGGGAATATATATTTAAGGTTGGCGCTGAGGGCGCAATAGATATTAATTCTACTGTCATTTCTAATCCTGTGGATAAAAACTATAACGGCTATAGTCAAACCCAAACAGTATCTGTTACCTACGATGGATTAACCTTAAGTAGTAGTGATTATACTGTCACCTATGAAAATAACAGAAATGCCGGTACAGCAACTATGACAGTGACAGGAAAGGGATTATTTTCAGGTACTAAGACGTTAACCTATAAGATAAATCCTATAGATATAAGTGGTTATAGTGTTACACTGGATAAGACAAGTGTAGATTATAATGGATATGAGCAAACACCATATGTGACAGTTAGAGATGATGAAGGATATTATTTTTATTCTTCTAATTATGATGTAAAATACGAAAATAATATAAATCCAGGAACTGCAAAGGTAATTGTTACCGGAAAAGGAAATTACGGTGGAACAATAGAAGCTACGTTCACAATAACAGGAAATTCAAGCGGCTCGGGTTCGTCAAGTGGAAACGCAGGTGGCTCAAGTAGCTCAGGTTCGTCAGGTGGAAACGCAGGTGGTTCAAGCGGCTCAGGTTCGTCAGGTGGTTCAACATCAACAGGAGATAGCTCAGAGATTACCGGTGGTGGTAATACTGGCGGAACAGTTGGTGAAGTAATTGAGAGACCGGAAGAGTTTGTTGCACCAGAGATAGAGGTTAGTTATCGTACACATATCCAGACTTATGGCTGGGAGGATTACGGAACTATGAATACTGACTACTGGAGAAAGAATGGAGAAATGTCTGGAACCAGTGGTGAGTCCAAGAGATTGGAAGGAATTAATATTGTTGTTGAATCTAGGGATTCGTCAAAACCTGTGAATCTTGGTATTCAATATACCACTCATTGTCAGTCCTACGGTTGGCTACCATGGTCTGCAAACGGAGACATGAATGGTACTGAAGGAGAGTCAAAGAGACTTGAAGCTATTATGATT
>JAGALE010000078.1 GCA_017625335.1 Lachnospiraceae bacterium | reverse complement strand
TTTGCTTGATTATTATAATAGTTATATTATATAGGAGCGTTCGAATATTATCAAGTGTGATTTGTGGAATTTTCAGTATATTTGCCAATTTAAAGATAGAATTTTATGCACAATACCCAATTGTTGCCATTTTAAATTTGTGTATTTTATATCATTATCGCTAGTTATGATTTATTAATTTTTAAATATCAACCTCATCTCTATTTATTCAAAAGCCTCACAAAATTTGAGTAACCAAAGTGAGTAACCTAGAAATCAACACTCTCAAACCACTTGTTTTTCCTAGCTTTTTTAAGGTGTGTTCTCTTCGATCCCCGTCTCGCGCTCTTTATTTTTTCTAGAAGCCTTGTAAAAACAAGGCTTTTTTTGTTTTTGTCCTACATGTTATCGAGTACATACTAAGTACACTCAAGTCCGTTGGTGAATCTGTTAGGATATTAATGTTATAGAAAAAGCAAAAGCATATCAGACCGTTGGTAGATATGCTTTTGTTGTATGTATTAAATTATTATCTACCATCATTCATATAGATATATTAATTTAAAATGACGCACCTACAATATTATCATATAAAATAATCAAAGATCTCTATTTCTCCATACTTTTTGAAATACTGCTTACTTGTCTCAATATCTTTCTCGGCATTAAAGTTTGGAATTCTCGATATTCTAATTCTAATTTTCTTATTTGAGACAATTTTCGACAACTTATCTAAATTCTCTAATACAAGTTTATTATCATACCCTGTGTAATCTTTATAACATATCCATCGTAATATAATCCATTCCATACGGAATAACAATTTTTAATCTTCCCATAAAACCTCCTACCATTTCTACCAATCGTCACCAAACTCATCTTCACAATCATCCATGGCATCATCTACACCTGATGCATAGTCATCATCCTCGTAATATCTATCCCAATCATAATCTTCATCCTCATATATATCATTGTAACCATCATCATAATCCTTGTGCGAGTCATATTCTGAAGAACTGCTTGATGAACTACTTGGCTTATTAGAGCTACCTGAACTACTTGATGAGCTACTAGATGGCTTATAAGAACTTGAGCCACTTGATCCACTGCCAGAGTTTGTATTATATTTTTTTGAACTACTACTTGGCTTATGAAGAAAACAATAAAAGCTACCATCTGAACAATCTCTATCACAGCCACTTTTTATGCACGTACTTTTATATTCTTCTTCCTTTGATGAGGAAGAAGCTACTCCAATCATTATCACAAACATTACTATCACAAAAGCTACAAATCCTGTTAAAGTATCATCATTCTTCTTCATAACAACCGCTCCCTTCTATACCAACACTAAATATCCCTTCTGCTAGAAAAAATCAAAATCATCAGGATCAAGACCTGCATCTTCTAATGCTTCTCTTCTTTCATCTTCATCCATATTCTCTAATTCCCATCTATCAAGACCTGCAATCTCAAGTTCAAGTTCCATATCTTCTTCCTCATCATCCTCATCAACAGAATTGGAACTTGTATAAAAGTCAAGCGCTTCACTTCTTTCGAAAGCATTCAGCTCACCATTATCGTCAAAATCAAATGTTCTGTCAAATCCAAAATCATCTCCTAATATTCCCATACCCCTGTCCTCCTATGTTTAATATTTCTTTAGGTTACATCTAAATGATATATTATTATGAATCCTATAATCCTCCCTTAATAAACCTACTATTTGCCTATAATCGCATTTTTGATTACTTGATTGTGCCTATTTGTTCAAAAAAAGACCAGAACAGCTTACTATTCTGGTCCACCGAAAATACAAGCAAAACAAAATTACCTAAATTGCCATGCACATATCAACAATATAATCTTTTCTTTTAATTATCTCTATCCATTCTCTAGGAATACTCATAAACCCATAATATAATCCTGCTAACCCACAAGTTATTGCTCCAATTGTATCTGTGTCTCCACCAAGATTTACAGCTTTTAAACCCGCTTCTTTAAACGACTTTGTATTAATCAAACACCAAACAGCTGCCTCCAAACTATCAACAATGTAGCCGGAGCTATTTATTTCATTTTCGTGAAGAGATTTAAACTCTGACAATCGAAAAAGTCTTCCATAATATGTCATTTGAACCAAATTCGCTATATCTTTATGATAAAATGTAACCGCATCATCGATACCTTTTTGAAGTATTTCAAGTAATGTTCCATTCATATTAAGTATCTCCAACAACAACTCCCATAATTCCATTTAACCATTTATTCTCTGATTGTTTTTCCATAGATAAATCCCCCTACTTATGCCTTTCACTATAATCCGCTTCAATCTCCACTTTCCAATCTCCAGAAAGAGCTTCATCCATATCATCTAAAGAACATTGTCTTACCATACTTACAGTTTCACTTAACACTCGGTAATTAAGCTCTGTTCCTATCTCATCGCATTCGTACTTTACTGCTCTATCCGCATTAATTCCAAAACGAGCAGCTTCAGCAATTGCATCAATATTTGCTCCCAGGAATAAGAATTCCCAACCATACCTCTTTTTTTGTCGTTCTACCATCTTTTTAACTTTATCGTAGGAATATATCCTGCTGGAATTCTCCTGTCCATCAGTAGTGATAATAAATAATGTTTTCTCAGGTCTATCTTCCTTTCTTGCATACTTATGAACATTTCCTATATGATGGATTGCACCACCTACAGCATCTAAAAGAGCTGTACATCCTCTGACATAATAATCTTTATCTGTCATAGGCTGAATCTCGTCCAATGTCACTCTATCATGTAGCACCTCAATTTTGTCATCAAATAAAACTGTGGAAATGATAGCCTCACCATCTTCCTTCTTTTGCTTTTCAATAAGAGAATTATATCCACCAATGGTATCCTTCTCCAAACCGCTCATAGAGCCACTTCTGTCTAAAATAAATACGATTTCTGTTAGATTCTTTTTCATAATATCTACCTCCGTTTTAACTTGTTTACCTGTTACTAAGGCAAATATATCACAGGTGATAAAAAAATAGGTCGCCACTAGGGCGACCTTATAATCTACAATAATATTCTTACATTTTTGTCTAAGCTTTCATATAACTCATTATGATATAAAGCAAGGCAAGCCTCGCTCTTCAAGGGCTATATCTATCTCAATCATATCATATATTTCTCTTTCGATAAAAAACGAGAAGATAATATCCCTCTTGTCACAAGGCGATAATGCATATCCTGCCCTGGCTAGCAAATCCTTGGTCTCATCTATATTAAGCTTTGCACCAACACATAATCTCATGGCCGTGCCTTTGTCAGGATGATAATCAGGATTAACCTTTATCTTAGAGAAAAGTTGCTTAGTCATAATTGCTCTCTTATAAACCTCTGTATTCGTAAGGCCCTTTGTTTCAATCAAATACAGTAAATACTGCTGAAATGTATCAGCTATATGTGTCATCCTTTCATTAAGAGCCGATTCATTTTCTTCCCAATAATCATCGTCAAAGCAAGTGTCTTCTGTTTCTTCAGGACATTTCATAAAAACGGAAGTTTCCAACAACGAACTAGACTTTACACAATATTCTATAATTTCATCTTCAGAATATTCGCCGTACTCTTCTTCCTGCTTGTCACGTACATAATTATGATCAATATACGCCTCTAAATCAGGATATATCTTCAAACCCAATTCCGTAGACTTCGCATCAAACACAACAAGGTAAATCAACATATCATGCTTAAGCAGAAAATCTTTGATTTCTTCCACTGCAATGCTCATACCTTCTTCTTTTGGATAACCAAAGCTACCTGTAGCTATTAATGGAAAAGCAATACTTTTACAATTATTCTGCCAAGCTAAATTAAGACTTCTTCTATAACATTGACGGAGCTTATCTTCCTCTCCACTTGCGCCATCAATATAACAAGGACTTACAGCATGGATGATATATTTTGACGGAAGATTAAAGCCTGATGTAATGGCAACTTCACCCTCATTCATAAGACCAATCTTCTTTCTTTCAGCAAGCAACGCTTCCTCTCCTGCCGCCTTATAGATAGCCGTATCAGTTCCACTTGAATATATAGGTTCTTCATTTGCAGTATTTACAATTGCATCAACCTTCATCTTTGTGATGTCATTTCTTACTATTTTAAATGCCATAACACCAGTCCTTTCGTAAATTATCTATTTGTTCATATCATTTACTCTTCCCACATCGGCCCAAAGTTCAGCATTCCATAAGCCATCTCATGACCTTGTTTTGCCGCCTTATCTAGCCAATACTTTGCTCTCTTTGGATTAATCATCTTGCCATCATCTCCTTCATAGGTGTAAAGCTTGGCAACCTGATATTGAATATCCTTATTTCCCTGCTCTGCAGCTTTTTCGCCCCACTCTATAGCCTTATCCAAATTCTGGTCTACAAATTTACCATTTTCGTAGAATGTAGACATAGAAGACTGAGCTAGATCATAACCCTGGTTTGCTGCCTTTTCAACCCACTCTACAGCTTCCTTCTTATCTCCTTTTATAGATCCACTTAGCACAAGACAGCCGTAGTTGTATTGACTATTCATATCTCCCATTTGAGCACCCTTCATATAATAGTCAGCTGCTTTTTCATAATTTTGTTCGCAGCCTCTTCCATGCTGATAGCACAAACCTACCACATAATGACCATCCGCATTTCCAGCAAATGATGCCATTCTAGCATACACAAAGCAGTCTCTAAGGTTATAGTCGCTTTTCACCGTCATAAGGAATTTTGCAAAATCAGCCTGTCCCTGAGGATCTCCACTTTTTGCCTTAATTTCATCCATGGAAGCTTTTTTAATATCATCTAGTATAGCCTCTGCATCAGGATCACCATTTTCATAGGCTTCTTTCATCCAGCTATATGCTTTATCCATATCTCTGCCACCATTTTCACCCTTTGCATAAAGAATACCGGCATTGTACATAGCCTCAGAGTCTCCTAATTCAGCTAGCTTTTCCATCCAATAAAGTACCTTAGAAGGATCTGCATCCAGTTCTTCATCTTCATCACCGTACATATACATCTGAATCAATTCTCTAATCCAAAACTCATCGCCATCTTCGGCTGCTTGAATTTTTTCTTCCAGGCTCATATCCTCTCCAGCAAGCTCATTAAGCCATTGATCCATACTTTCGTCCATGTATGGTCTGCACATTTGTAATCCTCCGAACAAGGTATCACATAAAAGGTCTGGTCTTTTTTTTCCTGATACAACCTCTGCTTTAACCTCATCTTTATCTAAGGTAAGAAGTACACCTTCTAATTCAGGGTCTAATCCCTTATAAAGCTTCTGCAATTTTTTATCCTGTATGAACGCATTCAAATTCTTGCATGCCTTCATAAAGAAAAAACTCTCATCAATCATCTTATTATCAGGGCTTCCATCTATATCCCCAGTGGCATTAGCATATCCAAAGGCACCGGCAAGTCTTCCACTATCATCATGAGAATAGATTTCTCCACGCTGATAGACACCCAAAAGTGTAACATCCTTACCAGGGGTATAAATCATCATATAAGGTGCCTCGATTATATCCATGGTAAATGCTATATCCTTATAGTTATTAAAATCATAATCCATAGCTTTAATATGCTTTAACACATCCATACTACAGAAAAAATTAGTTTTTTTGCTATCGCCCATAATATTTCACCTCCCAATATCATCATAAATATTCGCTTCCTTATTTTCACCTATAAACACATTAATTAACATCACGCCAACCAATTTCAACTCGTATGTTTATTCGCTACACAATAACAGTATTGTTTTCATCATTTCTATAACAATCCCATTCGTTGTCATATTCAAGAGAAAAATGCTGATAAAACGCAATAGCATATTGTCTTTTCAACAAATCGTGTTGGCGTTGATTGTAATAATTACACAAACAACTATAACAAGCCGTATCGCCTAATTCACCACCACAATCACAATTACTAACTACTCGATATCCTTCCCTAAGCATACTTTCTAATATTTGGGGATTAGTTAAACGTCTAACATAGCCTGCTCCTCCTGGTGTATTATCGAACAATACTAATCCATAATTTCCTTTACCTTGTTCTATATTTTTATACCATTGCAGACATCCAGATAATTCATTTCTCTCAACATTCATAACCCGGCTTAACCCCTCTAGCATAGAATATAAAATCGTCCATGCTTCATCTGCCCTGCTGATATCAATGTCAGTAAATTTGATAAATACTACATCTGTTTGAAACTCATGACCCAACGAATATTTTTTCAGTCGTTCATTTCCACATTTATACCCATTTGGATTTTTATGATTTGGCAAGCTTATCACATAATCACTAGTTTTATCATCGATGTGACCATAACCACATAATTCACAAACAAAAAATGATGATTCATTTAATACAGCCAATGAATCCATTTTGCTATTTCCTAGCAAAACGCCATGACTACATATTGTATATTCATTGAATTCGATTTTTTGTTCATTACCAATATAGGAAATAGAACCTTTATATGTACGCTCAGGTTTATTATTACCAACTGATTTAGGGCCTTCTATATCTAACAGGAAACCAAACTTCGGAATAATATACTGTCTAGTTCTTCCATTTAAAGGTTTTTCACACTGTCTACATTCAGTAATCGGAGTCACATATGAAGCCTTATTTAAGGTAAAACATTCCGGACACGTTGCATAATTATATTTTGGCCATTCATAGCCTGTTAAC
>JAGALE010000077.1 GCA_017625335.1 Lachnospiraceae bacterium | reverse complement strand
GTGGATAGATGTTAGAAATAAAAAGGGTGCATGGAGACCCAAATTAATTGAGCTAACCAGATGTAAGAACATTAAAATTCAGGGTATAAATATGCAGAACTCACCTTGTTGGTCTGTTCATCCATATTATTCAGATAATATATCATTTATCGATTGTAGTATTTTTAATCCTGACAACTCACCTAATACTGATGGTATAGATCCGGAAAATTGTTCTGATGTAAAGATTATTGGTGTTAAAATATCTGTTGGAGATGACTGTGTTGCTTTAAAGAGTGGCAAGATATATATGGCCAAGTATCATTACAAGAAGACTGAAAATATTACAATTAGAAATTGTAAATTTGAAAGAGGACATGGTGCAGTTACTATTGGAAGTGAAATTGCATGTGGTGTTTGTAATCTTGATGTTAGTAAGTGTATATTTGAAAAAACAGATAGAGGTCTTAGAGTAAAATCAAGAAGAGGTCGTGGCGATAAATCCGTACTTGCAAATCTTAGATTCTCAAATATTAAAATGAATCAGGTACAGATGCCATTTACTGTAAATATGTTTTACTTTTGCGATCCTGATGGTCATTCAGATTATGTACAGTGTCAGGAAGCAATGCCTGTTGATGAGAAAACGCCAAGTGTTGGTAATTTAACCATTAGTGATGTTTCTTGTGAAGGAGTAAACTCAGTTTTTGTATGTATTTACGGCCTTCCTGAAAGCCCGGTAAGTGGGGTATATATGGATAATGTTAGGGTATCTTATCTTCCTGAAAGTGAGAGAGTTCCGATGTGTCCTATTATGATGGATAATTTTCCTGATATGTGTGGAAGAGGAATTTTTATTAAGAATGCTGATATGATTACTATGTGTAACATAGATATTATCGGTAGTGAAGATAATGAACCGGAGCTTATTAACGTTAATCAGAAAAAGCTTGGAGGTGTTACATATCGAAAAGTATGATTTATTAACCCTCGGGGAGATAATGCTTAGATTATCTCCACCTGGGTATGAAAGAATGTCCAGAGGAGAAGTATTTGATAAGAGAGCAGGAGGTTCTGAGCTTAATGTTGCAGCAGGAGTTGCCCATCTAGGACTTAGAACAGGAATTATATCCAAGCTTCCTGATAATAGTATCGGTGCATTTATCAAAAATCGTATTAGATTTGATGGTGTTTCAGATGATAATCTAGTATATGATAATACAGATAATGCAAGACTTGGAATATATTACTATGAGTATGGAGCTGCTCCAAGAAAACCATCTATAGTATATGATAGACAGAATTCTTCATTTACAAAGCTTTGCTTAAATGATATTCCTAATAGTGTATATGACAAAACTAGAATGTTTCATACTAGTGGAATTACTTTAGCTCTTAGTAATGAAATAAGAGCTGTAGCTATTGAGCTTATAAAAAGATTCAAAGAGCATGGTGCAATGATTTCTTTTGATGTTAACTACAGGGCTAATCTATGGAGTGAGGAAGAAGCAAGAGATACAATAAAATCCATTCTTCCATATATAGATGTTTTGTTTATATCAGAAGAGACTAGTCGTAGAATGATGCAAAAAACAGGTGATATATCAGATATAATGAAGAGTTACACTGATGAGTATCCTGTAAAGATTGTTTGTACTACTCAGAGAAATGTAAAAAGTCCTAAGGTTCATGATTTTACATCAACTATATATAGTAAGGAACATGATAAATTCTATGAGGAAAAGCCTTATGAAAATATTGATGTAATAGATAGAATTGGATCTGGAGATGCATATGTTTCGGGAATACTGTATGGATTACTTAAGCATAATGATCCATTCAAGGCACTTCAGTACGGAAATGCAACATCTAGCGTTAAAAATACTATACCTGGAGATCTTCCGGCAAGTGATTTGGCAGAGATAGATGCAATAATTAGAAATCATAATGCAACAGGTCAGGTAAGTGAATTGAACCGTTAAAAAATAGAATAAAATGTAAAAATAATATATTTTTTCTTGACAAATGTAAGCGCTTACACTATATTATAATTAAGCTTTACTTAACTAAAGTGTAAAGCGTGAATTTGTTGGAATTATAAGAGTTTTAGGAGGATATTATGGAATTAAAATTAAGAGACAAGAAGGAATGTACCTTTGATGCAGTCAGCCTCGGTGAGGTTATGCTTAGACTTGATCCAGGTGAGGGTCGTATTAAGACAGCTAGAAGCTTTAAGGCGTGGGAAGGCGGCGGAGAGTATAATGTAATTAGAGGTCTTCGCAGATGCTTTGGCCTTAAGACTGCAGTTATTACAGCATTTGCTGATAACGAGGTTGGTAAGCTTATGGAGGATTTCATTCTTCAGGGTGGAGTTGATACATCACTTATTAACTGGATGAAGACTGATGGTATCGGTAGAACATGCAGAAATGGTATTAACTTTACAGAAAGAGGATATGGTATTCGTGGAGCACTTGGTTGTTCGGATAGAGCTAACACAGCTATTTCAAAGGCTACTCCAGCTGATTTTGATTTCGAATATATCTTTGGTACACTTGGTGTAAGATGGTTACATACAGGTGGTATATATGCAGCTCTTTCAGAGCAGAGCTGTGAGACTGTAATTGCAGCAATTAAAACTGCTAAGAAGTATGGTACAATTGTATCTTATGACTTGAATTACAGACCTTCTATGTGGAGTGCAATCGGTGGCTTAGAGAAGGCGCAGGAAGTAAATAAGGAAATTGCAAAGTATGTTGACGTTATGATTGGTAATGAGGAAGACTTTACAGCGTGCCTTGGATTTGAGATAGAAGGAAATGATGAGAATCTTAAGGAGCTTAACCTTGACGGTTACAAGAAGATGATTAACGAGGCAGCTAAGACTTATCCTAACTTTAAGGTAGTTGCAACTACTCTTAGAACAGTTAAAACAGCTACAGTTAATGATTGGAGCGCAATTTGTTGGGCAGATGGTAATATATACAAGGCAGCTCAGTATGATGGATTAGAAATTATGGATAGAGTTGGTGGTGGAGATTCATTTGCTTCAGGTCTTATCTATGGTCTTATTGAGACAGCTGATCCTGAGAAGGCAGTTAATTATGGTGCAGCACATGGTGCACTTGCAATGACAACTCCTGGTGATACAACTATGGCATCGAAGTCAGAGGTTGAAGGCATCATGAGTGGAGCAGGAGCAAGAGTTAAGAGATAATCAAATTTGAAATATAAAATATTTATGATGAGGAGATTAAATCATGGAATTAAGAACTGCAGCGTCACCTAGAGACGTAAAACATTACACAACTGAGAGATTAAGAGAAGAGTTTCTTATAGAAAAGGTTTTCTATGAGGATGAAATAAAGCTTGTATATAGTCATATCGACAGAATTATTACAGGCTCAGCTACTCCTGTTAACAAAGAGCTTAAGCTTGAAGCAGGTTCAGAGCTTCGTGCTAAGTACTTCCTTGAGAGAAGAGAGATGGGAGTAATTAACATTGGTGGAGATGGAATCATTACTGTAGACGGCAGTGAATTCATTATTTCACATAAAAATGGTATGTATATAGGTATGGGTAAGCAGGACATCACATTTAAGGCTATTGACCCAGCCAACCCTCCAAAGTTCTATATTAATAGTGCGCCAGCCCATACCACATACCCAACTGTTGTAATTAAGGTTGATGGAGATCCTGAGGAAGGTGTTGTAATCGTTAAGGATTCTAATAAGGTAGAGCTTGGAACTCTTGAGGATTCAAACCACAGAACAATCTGTAAGTATATCCTTCCAGGACAGGTTGAGAGCTGTCAGCTTGTTATGGGTATGACTCATCTTGAGCCAGGTAGTGTATGGAATACCATGCCAAGTCATACACATGATAGAAGAATGGAGGTTTATCTCTATTTTGAAATTCCAGAGGACGCATTTGTAATGCATTTTATGGGTGAACCTCAGGAGACAAGACACATTATCATGAGAAATGAGCAGGCTGTTATATCACCCAG
>JAGALE010000076.1 GCA_017625335.1 Lachnospiraceae bacterium | reverse complement strand
TCTTGGTCTTGTCCTTCTTTTCCTTTACAGCTTTATCCTTACCCGGCTTTTCTTTAGCTGACTTTTCTTCTTCATCCTTAGCCATATGCTTAGCCATATCATCTATGATATTCTCCATAAATTTCTTCTTAAGGTAGATATCATAGCCCAGCAAAGCTAAGAAGGTAAGCTTCTTAAGATACTCATCATCCTTATCCTCAAAACCCTGTTCTATAAGCTCCAAGGTCTTTGTAATGCTATCCTCGGTATTATTATACTGAAGCTTCTCAAGCTCATAAAGAGTCTCATATACATCTCCCAAGCTATGACTTGCATTCTTATTATCATAATATCCTTCAATTAGGGGCTTAAGCACTACCTGAATATCACTGATAGTTACCACATTCTTAAAGTAATAAATGTATATCAGCAGAATAATGTGTTCCTTAGAATACCTCTTCTTGTTTGGTGGTGGTAACAAATCGTTTTTTGTATAGTTATTTATCATAGTTTTGGTAAGAGTTTTATCCTCCTCTGTACGCTTATTCTTAGATAAATATCTATCCATAAATGTTGTCACCTGATCCATATAAAGCTCTATAGACGGTATATCCTCCGGAGCAATATATCCCAAGTCCAACCATTCATTTATCTGCTTCTTTAATTCCTCTAATTTTAAGTCCTTACCCTTTTCCATACCATATCTCCATATCTATTGTATACGTGTCCTATAAGTTTACAAATTCAAACTTCTTCCCTAGCACACATTATATAGTATTGAAAACTATATGTAAAGGTTTAATTAACCAAAGTCTAATAATCAAAGAAATCCGACTTTACACACTAAAGCTTATGGATTATTCACTCTCTTAATAAATTACTAGCTTACCAAGCCCTTCACTAAGTCTAATTGCTGTATGGATGTCGCCACACCGCTTTCAGTAAGATACATTCCGCTTCGTCTTAGCTGCGCATTTTGCTCATTATCCTCCATAGATTTCAAAGCATAATTTGTGGCCATACTAGCAAGATATATTGCACCAACATTGGCCTCCTTTAAGCTAAGCAGCTTATCCTCTCCGGAGTCATCCTTAGCCCATACTGAAAGCTTACTGTATATAGAATCATTTTCATCTATCCAGTTGTTTCCATCCTCATCAAATTCTAAAAGCTCAGCAAATCCATTGCCTGTTTTTGCACCAAAAAGCTCCAAGCCACTTCCTATTACTCCATCTCCGTCTCTGTCATAGGCCAAAAAGCCTGACCCCTTTGATAGCATAGATATGCTGTCACAGCTGCCATCTCCGTCGATGTCAAACTGCCACTTTTGGTCACTAACCCCTATAGGATTTGAGTTAAGGCTTATAACTAACGGGTCTGTTAAGATAACCTTTGTGCCACAGGATAGCTCTTCTGTGGTCTCAACATAAGCCCTTGACATAGCAATCTCCATACCAAATTCTATGGTTCTGCCATCCTTAGTCACAACCTTACCTGTTGTTTCAAAATTCAAGGTTTCCGCCTCTTCGTAGGTGTACTCTGTGTAATTTGTCACAGTCCAAACATTTGCATTTCCTGTGCCACTAGATAAATCCAAAGTACTTTCACTATCCCACATTCCACCAAAAAGAGGGCTTCTTCCCTCCTCAAATCTTCCTCTTCTG
>JAGALE010000075.1 GCA_017625335.1 Lachnospiraceae bacterium | reverse complement strand
GTTGACGGAGGCTGTGATCGTATTTACCTGTGTAGCATTACCAGTACCAAATACAGTCAGAACAGCAAAAGCTGCGAAAAGGGAAGCCAGCCATTTCCATTTTGGGCCAAGATGATGAGGCAGTAGAAAATTATGTTAAGGTTTATGAGGTTTCAGATAAGAAAGCACAGCTTGCTACTAAAGTGGCAGAGAAAGAGCTATCACTCATTTCAGACATAGATGTAGATAATGATTACTGCTTGTATGTGGGAATTCCATTTTGTCCTACCAGATGCTTGTATTGCTCATTTACATCATATCCTATAGCACAGTATGAGAAGAAGGCAGCAGAGTATATCAAGACTCTTAAGAAGGAGCTTGATTATATTGCTGAGGTTTATAAAGATAAGAGACTTGTGTCCGTTTATATAGGTGGTGGTACACCTACATCTATAAGCCATGAGCTACTTGATGAGCTATTGACACATATTGACAGTGCATTTGATTTGTCCCAGTGTAAGGAGTTTACTGTAGAGGCGGGAAGACCTGACAGTATAACCAAGGATAAGCTTATGGTGATGAAGAACCATAACATTAGCAGAATAAGCATTAACCCACAGACTATGAATGACGAGACCTTAAAGGTTATAGGCAGAGCTCACACTGTAGAGCAAACTGTAGAAGCCTTTAAGCTTGCTAGAGAATGTGGTTTTGATAATATAAATATGGACCTTATTGCAGGACTTCCTGGTGAGGACATAAAGAGTATGGAGAATACTTTAGCTCAGATTAAGGAGCTTGCTCCGGAGAGCCTGACAGTTCACTCCCTTGCCATAAAGCGTGCAGCTAATCTTAAGCAACAGTTAGGGGAGTACGCTGAGGAAATCCATCAGGATGTTAATGAGATGCTTGATGTGGTATCTGATGTTGCTGCAGAGCTTGGTATGGAGCCATATTACCTGTATCGCCAGAAGAATATAGGTGGCAATCTAGAGAATGTGGGATACTCTAAGGAAGGTTTGGAATGTCTCTACAACATCTTGATTATGGAAGAGATAACAGATATAATAGCAGCTGGTGCAGGAGCATCCACCAAGGTTACTTACCACGCTGAAAATCGTGTGGAGAGAGTGGAAAACTGCAAGTCGGTAGATGATTATATAACTAGATTTGATGAGATGTTAGAGCGAAAGAAGAAGGAATTTAAGTAGGGGAATAGCGTATGATATTAGTATGGGGGCTATGTTTGTTTACTATTGTAGCTGGTTTGATAATGGTGATATTTCCGGAAAAGGCTACAAGCAAAAATAAGAGAAACGACCCTAATCAGGTGATAACAACCAGGATTATAGGGATAGTACTTATTGTTATTAATATAAAGTTTATTATAGAAAATATGTAATTATAATGAAACACTTATAGATAAGAGGAGGAAATAAATATGTTAAGTCCAGAGTTATACGATATGATGCCATACATCTTTGCAGCTTTTTTTGCAATTTATGGTATACTTATGATTGCTTGTCCAAAGGTAATGATTAAGAAGGAGTTCAGAGACGACCAAGAGAAATTGGCTAAGACAAGAAAGAGTGGTATAGGAGTTATTGCTTGCGCATTAGTGCTTTTGGTTGTTGCATGTATGTAATACATAATATGCCCCCATACATATATTTTTAGATTATTATTGTATTTAGATTTTTATTGAAAGGAAGCTTTATTATGGCTATGAAGAAAAAGCCTGTTAAGGGCATGAAGGACATACTTCCTAAGGAGATGGAGATTAGGGATTATGTTATAGGAATGATTAAGGAAACATATAAGACATTTGGATTTACCTCAGTGGAAACTCCATGTGTTGAGCATATAGAGAACCTTAGCAGTAAGCAGGGTGGAGAGAACGAGAAGCTTATCTTCAAGATTATGAAGAGAGGAGACAAGCTTAATATTGATGCTGCAAAGGAAGAAAATGATCTTGTAGATGGCGGTCTTCGTTACGACCTTACAGTGCCGCTTTCGAGGTATTATTCTAATAATGCAAATGAACTCCCAAGCCCATTTAAGGCGCTTCAGATGGGAAATGTATGGAGAGCGGATCAACCACAGCATGGTAGATATCGTCAGTTTATGCAGTGCGATATTGATATTCTTGGTGAGCCAACTATCTTAGCTGAGATAGAGCTTATCCTTGCTACTACAACACTTCTTGGAAAGCTTGATTTTAAGAACTTTACCATAAGAATAAATGACAGAAAGATACTTAAGGCCATGGCTGCATACAGCGGTTTTGCTGAGGCAGATTATGACAATGTATTTATCACCCTTGATAAGATGGACAAGATCGGCTTAGATGGAGTAAAGGATATATTACTTCAGGATGGCTACCCTGAAGAATCAGTGGTTAAGTACCTTGATTTATTTGAGAAGGTTACAAATGATATTCAAGGTGTACGCTTCCTTAAGGATACATTAGCAGAGGTTTTAGATCCAAGGGTTGCAGAGGATTTAGAGACTATTATCGCATCAGTTGATAATACTAAGTCAGCAGACTTTAAGATGAGCTTTGATCCAACTCTTGTAAGAGGTATGTCTTACTACACAGGACCTATATTCGAGATTTCCATGGATGAATTCGGTGGTTCCGTAGGTGGCGGTGGTAGATATGATGAGATGATTGGTAGATTTACCG
Source organism: Lachnospiraceae bacterium (assembly GCA_017625335.1). GTDB lineage: Bacteria > Bacillota > Clostridia > Lachnospirales > Lachnospiraceae > Coprococcus_C. Next base: position 234 of record JAGALE010000075.1, on the reverse strand, counting down.
GTCAGCAGACCCCTGCTTGTGGATTCTCTATCGGTTTTGAGAGAATTGTTTTACTTCTTCTGGAGAGAGAGTACAAGGTGCCAAGCAGTGGCGCTAAGACAGCATACTTAATAGAGAAGAATATGCCAACCGATAGACTTCTTGAAATCTTAGATAAGGCTAAGAAGGAGAGAGAAGCAGGTAAGCAGATTAACATCGCTATTATGAAGAAGAATAAGAAGTTCCAGAAGGAGC
>JAGALE010000074.1 GCA_017625335.1 Lachnospiraceae bacterium | reverse complement strand
GAGATAACACTTGATTCTGTTACTGTAGATTCTGAAGGTAACATAACAGGAAGAATTATAGATTTGATTAGAAAATAATATATATTAAATTAAAAAACAGGTTAGCATAACCCGGTGGTATGCTAGCCTGTTTTTTTTATAAAAAATATTTCCATAAAACTTGTAAACATATTCGTATATTAATTATAAGCTGATAATTTGAGAGAGGTATTGCCAAGTGTGGATTTGTACCAAAACAAATTTAGTATAATTAAATAAGCTAAAAATTAGAAGGATAATTCGGATAATTAAGGAGGAATAATGTATGATTAAAAAATATCTTTTGAAAAAGGCACTAGTATTTTCCATAGTAGGCTCTTTGGTTTTAGGACTTGCAGGCTGTGGAGAAAAAGAGGAAACAACACAGAGTATAACAGCTTATGAATCACCAACCACAGAGGCAAGCCTTGAAGCACCGGCGGAGTCACCTGTGGTTAATGAAACAGGGAAGTATGATGGGGGAACTGTTATGGAGTCCTGTGATACCGCGGCATCTGTTAATGGAACTGTAGCAGGTGATGTTGATTATGTGGAGATTTGTCCGGGAGATGAATATCCTGATGATACAGAATTTAATACTAATGAATATGATGATTTGGAAGAAAATTCCTGGCTATCAGTTAAGACATCACCTTTATCTACATTTGCAGCAGATGTGGATACAGCATCCTATTCACACATAAGGAACAATATTGTAAATGGATATGAGGTTCCAGCCTCATCAGTAAGAATTGAGGAGATGGTAAACTATTTCCATTACGACTATGATGAGCCAAAGGAAGGAGAAAAATTCGCGGTATATACTGAGTATGCAGATTGTCCATGGAATGAGGATACAAAGTTAGCACTTATATCTCTTAACACAGAGGATATAGATTTTGCTGAGGCGCCGGATTCGAATCTTGTATTTCTTATAGATACATCAGGCTCAATGTTTGACGAGAACAAGCTACCACTTGTGCAGAAATCTCTTTGTATGTTAGCTGAAAATCTAACAGAGAAGGATAGAATTTCAATTGTAACCTATGCAGGTGATGACACTGTAGTATTAGAGGGAGCAGCAGGTGATGACTATTACACTATTTCAAAGGCTATAGAGCAGCTTGAGGCATATGGATCTACAAATGGTTCTGCAGGAATCGAAACAGCATATGAGCTTGCCCAGAAATATTATATAAAGGGCGGAAATAACAGAGTAATCCTTTGTACAGATGGAGATTTGAATGTAGGTGTAACTAGTGAAGGAGAATTAGAAAAGCTTATATCTAAGAAGAAGGAAAGTGGAGTATTCTTAAGTGTTCTTGGTTTTGGATACGGTAACTACAAGGATACTAAGCTTGAAACCTTAGCAGATAAGGGAAATGGTAATTACTCATATATTGACTCAACCTTTGAGGCAAAGCGTGCCTTAGTAGATGAGATGGGTGCAAATATGGTAACAGTAGCCAAGGATGTTAAGCTTCAGGTGGAGTTTAACCCAGAGAATGTAAAGGGGTACAGACTCATTGGTTATGAGAATAGAACAATGGCAGCTGAGGATTTTTCTGACGATACAAAGGACGGGGGAGAAATGGGAGCAGGTCATACAGTAACTGCAATATATGAGATAGCTTTAGCAGATTCAGACTATGAAATCAATGAGCCGGATTTAAAGTACGGTAATGATGATGCTACTAATGATGAAAAGAATGAGACTAGTGTAGATGATTCAGAGCTACTCACTTGTGGAGGTGCTTTAGATGCAGAGCTGTTCACAGTAAATGTTCGCTATAAGGAGCCTGAGGAGGATGAGAGTAAGCTTAATTCTTATGTGTGTACAGTAGATAACTATGATGCAAAGGGTTCAGACAATCTTCGTTGGGCAGCAGCAGTAGCAGGCTATGGTATGTATTTAAAGGACAGTGAATACATGGGAACAACTGATAAGGAGCTTATATTATCCCTTGCCAAGTCAGTAAGTGGTTGGGAGGATGACGGTTATAAGTCAGAATTTATAGACCTAGTAGAACAGTATGATAAATAAAATATAGTTTCAGATGCCTACGTGGGAAAAAGCGGGACAGGCATCTGCTGTGTAGGAATACATAAAGGATGCGTCAGTACAGTTGCTGAACGCATCCTTTGTTCGTTTTAATACTTTACGTCACTAAAGTTTTCTGCTATAATGATTTAGAATATTAAAGTGTGAAATCGGAGGTTAATATGGGACTTAACGGAATCATGATGCAATATTTTGAGTGGGATCTCCCAGCAGATTCTACATTATGGAATATACTTAAGGCAGATGCCACTAAGCTTAAGAATGCAGGAGTTACAGCAGTTTGGCTGCCACCTGCATATAAGGGAGCTAATGGTGTAAATGACGTAGGCTATGGCGTTTATGACTTATATGATTTAGGAGAATTCAATCAGAAGGGAAGCGTTGCTACTAAGTATGGTACTAAGGCAGAATACGTAGCAGCTGTTAAGGCACTTCATACAAAGGGGATAAATGTATACGCAGATGTAGTTTTAAATCATAAGATTGGCGCTGACGCGGTTGAAAAGGTTACAGCAGAGGAGTTTAATGCAGGTAGTCGTAATCAGATGGTTGGAGACCAGAAGAAGATAGGTGCTTGGACTAAGTTTACTTTCCCAGGAAGAAAGGGTAAGTACTCAGATTTTACTTGGAATTGGAATCATTTTGACGGTATAGATTGGGATCAGGACAGAGCTAAGAAGTCAATATTTAGATTTAAAGGTAAGGACTGGGATGAGTCAGTTGATAAGGAGCTTGGCAACTATGATTACCTTATGGGGGCAGACCTTGACTTCTCTAATCAGGAGGTTAGAGAAGAGCTTATGCGTTGGGGTAAGTGGTATGTAGAGGAAGTAGGTCTTGATGGATTTAGATTAGATGCAGTTAAGCATATCAATAAATACTTCTATAAGGATTTTATGAGAAGTGTTAAGGAGTCTACTGAAAAGGATTTGTTTGCAGTAGGTGAGTATTGGCATTGGGACGTTAATAAGCTTCAGGATTACATCGCAGGAACAGAGGGTGAGGTAAGCCTCTTTGATGTGCCACTTCATTTTAATTTCCATAACTGTTCAAAGGCTCATGGAAATTATGACCTTAGAACAATATTAGATGGAACACTTACCAGAGTGAATCCTCTTAAGGCAGTTACATTTGTAGACAATCATGACTCACAGCCGGGTCAATCTTTAGAGTCATGGGTAGAGGATTGGTTTAAGCCGATGGCATATGCTATCATCCTTCTTAGACAGGAGGGTTATCCTTGTGTATTCTATGGCGATTACAAGGGTATTCCAACAGCTAAGATTAAGTCTAAGAAGAAAGAGCTGGACAAGCTTATGAAGATTAGACGTGACAAGGCTTATGGACCTCAGCATGATTACTTTGATGATCCAAATTGTATAGGCTGGACTAGAGAGGGTGATGAGGAGCATAAGGATTCTGGACTTGCTGTAGTTATATCAGACGGTACAGGTGGAACTAAGCGTATGTACATCGGCAAGCAGTTTGCAGGCTGTCACTTCTCTGATGCCATGGGCAATGCTAAGTACAATATTAAGATTGATGATGAGGGCTTTGGAGATTTCTATGTAAATCGCGATTCAGTTGCGGTATGGGTTAGAAAAGAGAAATAGGAGCAGGTGAATTAATGGGAAAATCAATTAGAAATGAAACAGTAAAGGATTTATTCGAGGCAATTCTTACATTAGAGACTGTTGAAGAGTGCTTTGATTTCTTCGAGGATGTGTGTACTGTCAATGAAGTACTTGCTATAGCCCAGAGATTTGCGGTAGCTAAGATGCTTAAGGAGAACAATACTTACCTTAATGTGGCGAAGACTACAGGTGCATCTACAGCAACCATAAGTAGAGTAAATCGTTCTCTTAACTATGGAAATGACGGTTATGACTTAGTACTTTCAAGACTTAATAAGGACAAGCCTGAGGAGTAGAAAATTAGATGGTATGATATATGACTAAAATTAATTCTAAGTCTGTATTCTTAGATTAATTACTGTATATTAACACAAAAGCAATACTTTATTCGTATAGGATAAAGTATTGCTTTTTTATGTCGATAAATAATATGTAAAGTTCATCCTCCGGGTAGACTGATTAATCTTATTTGTGTTGTGAGAGAAAAAAGGAGGACGGATTATGGTTATTGGAACAAGCGCAGTAAATATGGCTGCAACAGGAAGTAAGATGGTAAAGGTAAGTCGCAGAGATCAAAGCCTGATGAGGAATGTGGCTACAGGAGAGCTGAGATATGAAGAAAGCTCCTTTGAGAAAACATTTACCAGCTCATACTCATCGGGAAGCCAGAATATGTTGGATAATTCTAAGGAGGAAAAGCCGGGAATCGACCAGGAAAATTACGTAGCGCCGATATTAACCAACAGACAGGAGGAAAGCGTGAATAGTCTGCTTAGACAGCTAAGAAGCTTTCTTATGGAATTTAGAAACAGATTAACTCTTCTCATAGGCAGAAGAGGAAGATTTG
>JAGALE010000073.1 GCA_017625335.1 Lachnospiraceae bacterium | reverse complement strand
ATATATTCTGGAAGAGTTATTTATGAATATTGCCTCTGTTAGGGAGGAAATATATCTGGATTATGATGTGGATAATGGAGTGCATTACAGTAGGCTTTTGTCAGAGGCAAGAGACATATGTAACAGAAGCTATAATGGGCTTATAGTGTTTGGTGCTGAGGTTAGGAACAATGTTCCTAAGAATCAGAAAACCCATGAGCCTGTATGGTATGCACCTGCCAAGGGCATAATCCAGGATATAAATGAGCTTGAGCTATATATGTCCGGAAAAACTCTTAAGGATTTGGATGATGAGGCCTTAATGGCGTTAGCAATTAAAGTGACTAGTATATATAAGAGTATAGAGGAGAACAAGGCTAAGGATTTTTATGGTAAAAGATATACTGACAACAACAATAAAATCCTCACTTTAATACCACAGATATATACAGATAAGGACCTGCAGTATGCCGAGCAATGTCAGGCATTTGATGAGCTAAAAAGAGTTAATCAGTTGGTGCGATATGCAAAAACTATGAGAGAAGCTTATCAGTCTATGACTGATAGTGAGACAAATGTAATATCCAATGATGATATACTTTATAGAGCTAAGAAGCTACTGGAGAATAATGAGAATATCTTAGATGAGCTACGAGAAAAATATACCAAGATATATTTGGATGAGGCACAGGATACAACCAACACACAGCTTGATATAATAAAGCTTTTGGCAAGTAAGCCAGGAACTAAGCCGGGTGATTTTACACCTAAGAAGGACGGGCTTATTATAGTTGGAGATCCGAAGCAGTCTATCTACAGGTTTTCAGGTGCTGAGAAGCTGGTGTATGATGGGGTCAATAAGACCATAGAGGATATGGATGATGCAGATGCAAGACAGGTGATTTTGGATGAAAATTTTAGATCTAATGAGCGTATAGTTCAGTGGGTTAACAACAGATACAGTGATATGATTAAGGATTGTGGTCACAATCCAATGACTACCGCGTGGAAGGTTAGTAATGACGAGACTTTATCAGGTGTATATTACTACCCTGATCAGGCACCTGACAAGCCATTTCCTGATTGTGAAAGAGTTGCAGATTTGATTAAGGAGCTTTCATATAATCCCAATTATGTAATAGAGGAATATGACAGAAAGAATAATACATATAATAAGAGACAGATTAATTATTCGGACTTTTTGATTATTCATCAATGGACTACTAATATAGATGCCTATGTAGATGCTCTTCGCAGCAAAGGGATTACTGTAAATGTCTATGGAAAGTTTTTTATGTCAAAGGACAGAGTGCTAAGGGATTTTGTTGCCTTGACAAGATGTATTGCCAATAGTAAGTCCTATAGAAATCATGTTGAGGCCACAGGGATAATAGCTGGAGTCGATGTGACAGGTATGAAAAGTAGTCTGGTACAGGAGGTTTGGAGTAAGGTTAGTGAGGAATATAACAGCCTAAAGCTAGTCGACATGAAATCTTCAGCCATTGTAGCCAGTTTGTTAAAGCATACTGAGATGTACTTAGAGAAAAACAGACACTATTCTCCAGAGGAAGTAAACAATTACAGAACAAGGCTGTATCAAATGGTAGAAAGCTGTATATCCGGTCAGGATGAGGGGCTAAATTCTCTTGTGGCCAAAATGGAAAAATATCTAATCACAGAGCTTGGTCGAGAGCTTATTTTGACACCAGGTAAGGATGCAGTAAGACTTATGAACTCTCACAAATCAAAGGGACTTACAGGTAAGATTGTAATTATGGCAGATAGGTCTGCTTCAAAAGAGGGAAGAAGCTTAAGTGCATTCAGAAGTCAGGGTGTGTATTATCCGGCAGCAGAACATAAGATTAAGATAGATAATGTATCTAATGCACTTTATTCCATGCCTGCTTTTAAATTAGATGAGAATATCTATAAGATGGCTTTGCAGGCTGAAAAAGATGAGGCATTGCGCCTTGAGTATGTGGCAGCTACAAGAGCGGCCCATGCCTTGATTATTATGCCTACAAAGGGTGGTTCAAATCCTGCAGGAGCATGGTTTGGTGGAGATATTGGAGATAGAAATATCCTGGAATGGATGAAGGAGCAGAAGGATAAAAGTTCTACAGCTACCACAGCAATTAGTGCAAGTCATAATGACACAAATTATGATGAAGCAGGTAGCGACGAATTAAATATAGCCACTTTAGAAGCTAACTTAGAAACAGTATTAGCAAAGGATTCTGATGAATGCTCAATATTAGATAAGCTTGTCAAACCTACCTTATACTCCATTACGCCAAGCGGTCTTGAGGCAAAGGGAGCCACAGGCTATAAGCCGGATGATCCGGACTATAAGGCAGAAACAAGACCAAGAGGAAATATATTTGGTAATGTTACACACAGAACATTTGAGCTTATTGTTAATGCGTACAAGAGACTTAAGTCTATGTCTGAAGATGACAGTAAAAAGGCTATTATGTCTATAATTAAAAGAGCTATTTTGGAGAACCAGGAGGATTTTAGAGAAAGGGATAATCAAAAGGAGTTTATGGATTATCTGTATCCAATAGCTTTGAAATACTTTGGCACCGTTCTTACTACTATTATGGAGGATGATAATGGAGAGTGCCCCGAGGTTTATCCAGAGTATTCTTTCGGATTTTACATACATGAGTCAAAGCTGTCTGAGTTTAAAAAGAAGTTTGATAAGAGCTTACAAAATGCAAAGCTTGAGCTTATGGATGATGGTAGAGTTTGGATTAATGGGCAGATAGATTTGTTGGTTAAGAGTAGAGACGGAAAAGTTAAGATATATGACTATAAGTCAGATGGTATGTATGGAAAGCCTTTAGACAAGTTTGAAGAGAGTATGGCTACTAAGTATGACGGTCAGCTAAAACTATATGTTTATGCAGCATCGAGAATTTTTGGTGTTGATGAAAAGGATATTACCACAGAGCTT
>JAGALE010000072.1 GCA_017625335.1 Lachnospiraceae bacterium | reverse complement strand
GCGGGATATTATGCTAATTTATTTTACTACAATCCACAAGCTAAGGCATTGGAATATATATGCTCAGATGTGATTGCTGCTGATGGCACCGCCAAGCTAGCATTTACACATGCATCAGATTATATTATTGTAATTGATGATGTTGATTTGGGTAAGGTTAAGGAGGAAGAACCAACTACTGAGGATGTGAAAGATGATACAACTCAGGAAACTACAGGTAGCACAACTGAAAATGCTACAACACAGGAGCTTGCTGGTAGTATGACTGACACAGAAGATACAACAGCTGCTACATCAGAATCTACTACAGAAGCTAGCGCTAATAATAGTAATAAGGATTCCAATGTAGCAACAGGAGATGATACTCCTATTATGGCTATCGTGCTTGTACTAATGTTTAGCGCAATTGGTCTTGTGTCATTAAGCAAGAAGAAAATAAATGCTTAATTTATAAAGATAAAGTACAACAAATAAAAATAGAACTCTTCGGATAGTAACCGGGGAGTTCTATTTTTGTTTATTGATAATTCATCCAAGCTGTGCGTATGTCGTTACATATTTTTTTGCTAAAGAATGCATTATAAGATTGATCGAAAACAATCTCTTCGCTACCTACCATAGTGACCTTGGAGATATTGATAACATTACCCGCTCCGCATTGTACAAAGTGCTTGTCCTCCAATAGTTCTTTAGTTGCCTCTGTAAAAGGGACTCGGATATATATGCTTTCTAAAGTAGAGCCATCATCCAAGTGATATACTAATATTCTCTTGCATAGCTCTACATATAGTATGTTATTTGTAGTGATACGAACATTTCCGTCCTTTGTTTTAACCATGATGCTTCTGTCGGTTTTGGTAGATATACTAGCCATAGCATCATCTAAGGTAGAGTAAAGCGCATCTGGCACAATAGGCTTTAGTATGTAATTAAATGCCTTTACCTTATATGAATCAAGGGCATAGTCTTTGCTGGCTGTAAGATAAATAATAATGCCATTATAGCCGCTATCTCTAAGCTTTACACCAAGATCAATTCCACTTACCGCCGGCATTAATATGTCTAGTATACATATATCGAAGCATTCGCCCTCTTGGATATCATCCAATAGGTCATTTCCGTCGACAAATATGGAGACTGAAAGGTCTGCGATATTATTTTGAGAAGCATATTCTCGTAGTAATAAGTGAAGCATTTTACAACTTTGAATGTCATCGTCGCATATGGCAATATTCATTATCTCACCTCCTGAAAGTAATGATTACATAGAATGTATCACAAAATCTGACAAAATTCATCTAAAATATATAAATTTACGCAAAAACATGTCATTTTTACGCAAAAAGATTGATTTGGCAATAAATATGTTAACCTACAGAAGATAAAAAAACAAATGTGTAAATCAAGAGGAGAGTTTATTATGAAGAAAAAAATTCTACAGGCTATTTTAACTGCATGTCTTGTGGTAGGTGTTATGACAGGATGTGGTGAGAGCAAGGAAAAAACCACTGCCGTAGCTACAGAAAAAACCACTGAGGTAACTACAGAAAAATCTACTACAGAGGAAACTCAAAAGGATTCTACAGAGAAGGCAACTACAGAGGAGGCAATTACAGAGAAGGCAACTACAGAAGCAACTGGGAATAATAAGACAACTGAGGCAGCAACTGGTTCCATATCTCAGACAGATAACACACAGACGTGTGATCAGTGTGAGGTGAACAAGGTATGTGAAATCTATCAGGTGGATGGACAGACATTTGTGATTTGTGATAGCTGCTATGGAGAGTTTGCTACTGCCTATGGTATTGAACAGCAGTGTGTACTGTGTGAGGAATACAAGATGTGTGGAAGTCATGAGGTAGATGGTGTGATTTATGTAGTGTGTGAGAACTGCTATGGAGAGTTTGCTAATGCGTATGGTATAGATCAATTATGTAGCTTATGTGATGAGTACAAGCAGTGTGGAAACCATGAGGTAGATGGTCAGATATATGTAGTGTGCGATAGCTGTTATGGAGAGTTTGCAACTTCATTTGGCCTTACTCAAAGCTGTAGCTTATGTGAAGAGTATAAGATGTGTGGAAACTATGATGTAGATGGCGTGATTTATGTGGTGTGCGATGATTGTTATGTGGAATTTGCCACAGCATTTGGTTTGGAGACAGTAGAATAAATTATAGATTAATGCTTTTTGTACGCAAAAAAAGCCCTTTTATACGCAAAAAAAGTAATATATTAGAATGTGTGATATAAGTAAAGTGGATTTCAACATACAGAAATCCACTTTATTAATGTCCAAACAATAGTTGGATATTATAATGACTACTAAGGTGTTAGTAGTCAAAATCAAAACCTCTATGAGAAAGTGTACAGATTCGCATAAAAAATCGTTTTCCCCTCCGTGCGAATCTGTTACATTTGCTCTATGAAAAATTCGTGAAAAAATAATACGCAAAAATCTCGATTTTGTACGCAAACCATATATTATTTGCGAAAATTGTGGTAGAATAAAATTATGTTAAAAAAACATTGACATAAATATTGCAAAGTGATATTCTATTCAGGTTACTCAAAAATCGGGTAGCCCCAATAGACTGTATTTTTAAATATGAAATATTAAACTAGGAGGATTTACCATGAGAGGAAGAATTAAAAAATTCATTGCACTTGTTATGTCTCTGCTTGTTATGAATCAGCTACCTGGCTTTGATTTGATAATTTCAAAAGCAGCATCGAACTATTTATATATTGATACAAGCGTTACTGCTGATTCAGAGGATACATATGTGTTTTATAGTGGTGGATGTACATTAGATGTCGCTTCAGGTATAACAGTGTCAGAAGTATCGGTTACAGGGCCTAATACATATGTTGTTGAAAATGGCGGTACTATAAATTCCGTAACCTCAAGCAATGGTACTCTTAATTTGAATGGTGGTAGTTATGGAACAATTAGCACTAGTCAGGTTGCAGAAGGTTCAGGTGTTATATTTAATGGTATAACAGCTAGTGCTGTTACAGCAAATGGACCTATACAGTTGAATGGCAATAATACAGTAACGAGCTTAACAGCTGCAGAAGAAATAACAGGAACGGGTGCGGTAACTGTATCAAGTTATCTGTCTGTATCTGGAAGTACTGCAACAATTTATGTTGATAAAGAAACTCAGATAAGTACATTAAATAGTGATGTAACAGTGTATTATGATGGCACAGCCTATAGTATACCTGCAAATAGTACAGATACAACACTTCTTTCAGAATATGGAACAAGAGTTTCCTTTGGTCCTGTAGATAGCTATGTTACATGGTCTTCTGCGGATGGAAAGCTAGATACACCGCTTTTGGTTGGAGAATCTATAGGAACTTACCAGTGTACAGTGGCTGAAGGATATTATTTCCCTGAAGGGTATACAGTTACAACAACTGGAAATGCAACTCCTACAGTGACAAGAATAGATGAAAGCGAAATTCAGGTATCCTATACAATTGCTGATACGGATTTAGGAGAGGTTATTATAACCTTCCCAGCACCTAATGAATTAGAGGTGGGAACAGGTACCCTTACAATTCCTGATGTGAAGGTAGGGGAGACTTGGGAAGCAACTGTTGAATCAGAAACTAATTCAAATGCTCATGATGGCGTTATGTATAAGGTAAAGGGCACCAATGACTCAACCTATACTACACAGGCTCCAACTGCAGCGGGGGATTACGTTGCAAGAGTTGTTCTTCCTGCTACTGGCATATATAAGGAGCTGACTATTACAGATGAATTTACTATATCCAAGAAGATAGGTGAGGGAACATTGTCTGTGGCAGATGTGACAGCGGGAGAGGTAATGATTACGGAAATAACTTCTGAGACACATGATAAGTCCACAGCCATTATAGAATATAAGGTGACAGGAGCAGATGACTCCACATATTCAACAGCCGAGCCTTCGGAGGCAGGAAACTATACAGCTAGAGCAACGATGGCAGAAAATGATACCTACGAGGAACTCATACTTACAGATGAGTTTACTGTAATTGAAAAGGTGGTTGAACCGGAGGATACAGAAGATACAAAAGAACCTGAAGAAGTTGTTAAGTTAGAAGGTTCAGCAATATTATCAGTGCCGGATTACTATTATGGAATGGCAATAAAACCACAGCTTTCATCTGCAACTAATTCTACAACAGGAGTAGCTGTTGAATACAAGAGCTATGGTGCTAGTGATGAAACATACACCAAAACAGTTCCTAGTAATGTAGGTAGATATATAGCTAGAGTTAAGCTTCTTGAAAATGATAAGTACAAAGCCATGGTACTTACAGATGAGTTTACAATATCATATCTTCCTGTACCACAGGATGCATACAGCTTAATTGGTGAAGTGGGTAGCAATGGATACTATGTATCGGATGTTACGGTTGTCGCTAAGGATGGATATGTTGTATCAAATTCCTTAAATGGTGAATATGTAGAGCAGTTTACTCTAAGCGTTTCAACAAGCTCTAGAACACTTTACTTTATGGATGCGAAAACAGGCGCCAAATCAGAGGGGATTGTAATGGCGGTTGTGAATATTGATAGAGAAAGTCCAAACATTGATGCAGATAACAATAAAACATATTATGCGGATTCATTGGCAATATCCATATCAGACACAAATCTAGCCAGTGTATTGGTGAATGGAGAGAATATTGATATAGATGGTAACAGAGCAATGTTAGATCTTAAGTCTGATGGCGGGGCAGAGGAATATGATATAGTGGTAACTGATATAGCAGGAAATGTTAGAACCATGAAGGTTACGGTTGCTGCTGAATGGACAAAGTCAGGAGAAATTCCTAGTGGTTCATCCATAAAGCTTGAATCAGGTAAAAACTATACATTGGGAGATGGATCATGGACAGTTAGTGGAGATTCTACAACCTATTCAGGCGGTTCCACCTTCTATGTAGGCAGTGATGGAAAGTATACATTTAATAAGCAGTAATTCTTTGATTAATTTGAAGGTTACACAATATGTACAATTGATCAAAAGAACACAGATAGATATTTTTGGAGGCATCCTATGAAGAATAAAAAGATTGTATTTATAATAGTTGGTATATTGTTGGTGGTGTGTATTGCAGTGGTTGCAATAGTGCTATCTACTAAGAAAGATGATTCATACAGAATAATTAAGGTATATGAGTTTGATGGTGATGGTGTTGTTAACAGAACTGACTTAGGTGATATAGAACCGTATAATAACATGGTTCTTGAGTCAGGAGATAACATAAAGCTTAATACAGGTCTTATGACTCTAAAGCTTGATGATGATAAGTATGTATATGTTGAGGAACATACAGAGTTTGATCTTGAGGCAACAGGAACTGCTCAGGATAGCAAGACAACAATAAACCTTAAGAGTGGTGCTATAACCAACGATATTCAGAATAAGCTTAGCGGAGAATCATCATATGAGATTAATACTCCAAACTCAACTATGGCGGTAAGAGGAACTACATATTATGTTCAGGTATACGAGGATGATAAGGGAGTAAATTACACAAGAGTATCAGTGTTTGAGGGTAAGGTTACTACCAAGCTTATGTATGCAGACGGAACAGTAGAGGAGAACGAGGTAGCAGTTGATGGTGGTAAGGAGGTTATCATCTATGAGGATGATACAACCACTGATTATGTAGGTGAGATACAGGATATCGATTACTCAACTCTTCCTGATGACGTACTTCTTATAGTGGGTGATGTAATGAATATGAAGGAAACTATGACAGACGAAGAGATAATCAAGAGCTTTAAGGGACCATTTACAGTTACATTTGTGTATAACGGAAATGTATTCGGAACTCAAACTGTTAAGAAGGGTGAATGCGCACAAATACCAGCTCTTATGCCGGCTCCAAGTGGTTCATGGGATTTTGATTTTGACACACCTATCAATGAAGATACTGAAATAGTGTGGAAGTAAAGCATACTGATACATAAATAATGAAAAGCATAATATTTAAAAACTATAGGATAAATTAGGAGGTCTGCTATGGATATAGAGATATTACGAAAGGTGCCTGCTATACAGGAGTTTTTCAATATAGAAGAAGATAAAGAGCTTCCTGAGGGAACAAAGCTTTTTCTTAATGCCATGTCAGAGGTGACTATTCCTAAGGGAGAAGACATTGTTACATATGGTAATGAATGTGAGGATGGAATGTACATAATTTTAGAGGGTACAACGGATGTGCTAAGTAGTCAGGGTATCCTTATCAATAACCTGGGAAAGGGTGACTTTATAGGTGAGATGGGGCTTATTAATGATGATAAGCGAGGCGCCACAGTTCGTGCAACATCAGATGTTGTGTGCGCTAATATCTCTAAAAGCTTATTTGAAGAAATGGCAGCTTCTAATAAAAAGCTTTATGGAACCTTTATTAATATGCTATATAACAAGACCACTAAGCTTGTAACGGAGAGAGAAAGGATTAAGTCAGAGCTTGAGGTTGCCACCCGTATTCAGGATAGCTGCTTGGAGCATGACTTTACAGAATTTAATAAATTAGAAAATGTAGAGATAATCGCTAAGATGCGTCCTGCTAAGGAGGTTGGCGGTGACTTTTACGATGTGTTTATGATTGATGACAAGCACCTGTGCTTTCTTATAGCAGATGTGTCAGGAAAGGGAGTGCCTGCGGCTATATTTATGAGTATGGCAAAGACCTATATTAAGACCTATGCTACCTTAGGACTGCCTTTGGCGGAGGTGGCATCCAAGGCTAATAATCAGCTTTGCTACAAGAATGAGCAGGGTATGTTTGTGACAGCATTTATATGTGTACTAGATCTTGAAACGAATGAGGTTAAATTTATTAATGCCGGACATAATAGACCCTTTGTAAAAAAGACAGATGGAAGCTTTGAGATGATTACTGCAAAGGTAAATCTTGTGTTTGGAATGATGGAGGATATACCTTATAGAGAACAGAGCTTTGTTTTGGGAAAAGGTGATGCAATTTACATGTACACAGATGGCGTAACTGAGGCAGTAAATCCTAAGGATGAATTATTAGGAGATGCATATGCAGAGAATATGCTTAACAAGCATATTGATAAATCTGATGATGTGGAAAGCTTTGTAGACACAATTTTTGCAGAGGTTGATGCATTTGCTGATGGTGCTATGCAGGCGGATGATATTACTATGGTATATTTGAGCAGACAGTAGATAATATGCAGATAGTAATGCTGCGAACTGCTTAAAATGACAGTAGGAGGACAAAGGCGAATGAAGAAAATAATAAGATACATAATCGAAGCCATTGTAGTGTTTGGATTAACCTTTATTCTTACAGTTACTAATTTGTTTTCTGGATTGGATTACATGCTGAAGGATTTTATGTACCAAAGACCTAGAGGCGTTGACAATGATATTAAAATTATTGCTATTGATGAAAGAACCTTAGAAGAGTTAGGACCTATAAACACCTGGTCGAGGCAGTATTATGCAGATTTGATTAATTACTTTAATCAGGATGCTAATGCAAAACCTTCAGTTATAGCCTTCGATATTTTATTCTCGGGATATTTTGGTGAGAATGGTGAACCTACAGAGGGGGATATTGCATTTGCAGATGCTGTTAGAGAAAGTGGAAATGTGGTATTGGTATCCCAATTTCAGTATGAGGAGAAGCCAACCTATTACAAGGATGGTACTATAGGACACGAGATTAAGGCAGTGTATTATCCGTATAAGGAGTTGAGAGAGGTAGCTGTTATAGGTTTCTCTAATGTGGCTCAGGATTCAGATGGTATTGTTAGAAGAATTATAATGTCTGAGGAGTATGATGGGCAAACAACTCAGACCTTTTCAAAAGAAATCTATGATGTGCACTGTAAGAACCAAGGTATAACACAAAACCAAGTTGTTACAGACAAATATAATAAAACAATGATTAACTATTCCGGTAAACCAGGGGATTATGAATATATTTCCATGGTTGATATACTGAATGGTAAGATAGATAGCAGGGTATTTAAGGATAGTATTATTTTAGTTGGCGCTTATGCGTCTGGTATGCAGGATAACTTTAATGTTCCTAATGGCTATAGCAAGCAAATGTTTGGGGTGGAAATACATGCCAATATATTACAGTCTTTTATGCAGGGAAGATTTTCAATTAATGGAAATCCGTATATTGCAGGACTATGTTTGGGAATTCTTTGCGGAATGTTACACCTAATATTTAGAAAGTCAAAGATTTGGGTTTCTACTATATTGATGATACTAGCCATCACCGGTGAGCTGTTAATAGGTGTAAGCTTAAATAATAATGGTAAGGCCATTAGTCTTATATATTTCCCGATAATACTTGTTGTATCATATATATATTGCCTGGCTATAGGATACATATTGGAAAGTATTAAACGTAAGAAGGTTCTCAATGCATTTAAAAAATATGTAGCTCCGGAGATTGTTGATGAGATAGCCAAGAAGGGTGACTTCCAGATAAAGCTTGGTGGAGAGAACAGGGATGTGGCAGTACTTTTTGTGGACATAAGAGGCTTTACAACCATGTCAGAGGTGCTTTCTCCTGAACAGGTGGTAGAGATACTTAATCATTACTTAGCTCTTACCACAGAAGCTATATTTAAGAATAAGGGAACCTTGGATAAGTTCGTAGGCGATGCCACTATGGCGGTATTTAACTCACCATTTGATTTGGATGATTATGAATTTAGAGCAGTATGTGCAGCTATGGATATAGTTGAAAAGGGTGTAGCTCTGGAGGCTGAGCTTCTTGAAAAATATGGTCGTACAGTTGGCTTTGGTGTAGGAGTAAACTGTGGGCCTGCAGTAGTTGGTAATGTTGGATGTGAAAACCGTATGGACTTTACAGCAATTGGTGATACAGTTAATACTGCTGCAAGACTGGAGTCTAATGCTAAGAAGGGTCAGGTGCTCATAAGTGATGCAATTTATGAGAGAGTAAAGGATAGAATCGAAGTAGAAGAAGTGGGCGAGATACCTTTAAAGGGAAAATCTAACGGAGTGTTTGTATATTCAGTTACAGCGGTAAAAAGAGACTAAACTTGCTTTGGTAGAACTAATCTTTAAAGTATATTTTCGAAATATAATATCTGAGAAGGTTTTGCTTATGGGGCAGCAAATAAGAATATATTTAATGTGTATTAGGAGGGCTGCGGATGAAAAAAGAGCTTAAAATAGAGGCTAATTTGGATAATCTTGATTTGGTTCTTGGGTTTATCGAAGAGAATCTTGAGTTGGCAGAGTGTCCTATGAAGATAGCTATGAAAATTGCTGTATGTGTAGAAGAGTTATATGTAAATGTAGCAAGCTACGCATATGACGGAGCATCCGGCGATTGTACATTGTACTTTGAGCAGGATGAAAAAACGCCTAACAGGATATCTATTACCATTGAAGATAAAGGGAAGCCGTTTAATCCTTTGGAAAAGGCGGATCCGGATACTACACTGGATGCAGAAGAGAGGGAAATAGGCGGACTTGGAATTTTTATGGTAAAAAATATAATGGACAATATTATTTATGAAAGAAAACAGAAAAACAACATAATAATTATGGAAAAAACATGGTAGATATGGTAGAATTAATCATTAGGTATGTTTTAGAGGAGGGTAATTATGGAGATAAAGAAAACACAGAACGATTCAGAGCTTGTTATGGCAATTAGTGGACGCTTGGATACTAATGCAGCACCAAAGCTAATAGCTGATATGGATGAGTGCTTGGTAGAGGGTGTAAAGACATTTGTTCTTGATATGGCTGATTGTGATTATGTAGCCAGTTCAGGGCTAAGAGCAATTCTTGGAGCTCAGAAGAAGATGAATGCATTATCGGGAACTATGGTTGTTAAGAATGTAGTGAGCGATGTTATGGAAGTATTTGAGATGACAGGATTTGCTGATATCCTGAATTTTGAATAAAATCATAAGATATAAGGGAGGGTACTTATGGATTTTACTAACGAGATTGTAAAATTTGTGTCAGACAAGGTAGGAGGAGTTGTGATAATATCTGACTCTTCAGATGAGATTGTGTATGCTGATGGATATTTTACTAAAAAGTACAATCAGGACATTAAAGGAATGGATTCTACTGAGATTTTTCTTTGGTTAGATGACTGTCCAGAGCTTGAGGTGGATGGTCCTGCGGTAGAGTGGGAAAACATCGATAGAGCAAGCAAGAAGTATTATCGACTTAATTCTTCTAAGTTTGAGAAGGATGGAAAGATATACAGCATTCATTTGGAAACTGATATCACAGAATATATGGGTCTGAATCGTGATATTACAAAGTACATGAGCTTTTTTAAGAAGCTTTCAGCTTTCCAAACAGCTGTTTTGCAGAAGCTTTCCAATACATTTTATGAGCTTCTACCTATGCTTACAGAGTATTTTAATGTAAGTAAGGCATATTTCCTTATTCAAAGAGAAGGAAATATGGATGTAATTACATATAATAAGATGGGAGATGTATATAGCAATGACCGTATAGGCTTAAATGCTAAGGTTGAGAGTGCATTTACCATGAGCGCGGAGGATGATATTCTTATGTCAAGTCTTGCGCCTGAGCTCCAGGAGGTTATGAGCCTTAATGGAAGCAATGAGGACAGTACCTTCAATATGCTGTGTAATGGTTCTGTATCAGGTCAGAAATATGCCATATACTTTAGTGCTTGGCCTAATATGGACAAGGATTCTATGAAGGAGAAGACCCTGCTTAGTGTAATAAAGCTCTATGTCGAGAATGGAATTATGAAGGAAAAGCTTCGTTACAGCAGCGAGCATGATGGATTAACCGATCTTTATAATAAGGCTAAGTATCTAGAGATGATGGATGCTGAGTATATGGATATGGATTCCATAGGTATATTTAATTTTGATGTTAATAATCTTAAAGTGCTTAATGATACCAAGGGACATGAAGCAGGAGATAAGCTGCTTATTAAGGCTGCAAATAGTATTCGTAAGGTTACAAATAACAAGGCTCATGGATATAGAATGGGTGGAGATGAATTCCTTATGATAGCCTGCAATGTTACTAAAGAGGAAGTTGATAGCTTAAAAAGCCGTTGGGAAGCAGAGCTAGAACGACTTAACGCAATAGAAGATGACATTAACTGTGTAGTGGCAGTGGGTGTTGTTTATGGAGAAAAGGGTTATAATTTCTCAGAGCTTATGAAGAAGGCAGATGAGCTTATGTATGAGGATAAGAAATCTAAGAAAAAACCAGGAGAGGAAATAAGATAATATATCTAGGGAGGAAATAAACTATGACATTTGTAGATTTAATCGAAGAGGCAAAGATGGATGGATGCTCTGATGTACATATTACAGTTGGTACGTCTATTGCTAGAAGAAGATATGGAAAGCTAGAGATGCTTGATCCAATTCCTACAGCTCAGGAGTCAACTAATCTTATAATAGAGTGTCTTAATCAGGATCAAATTGAGAAGGTTCGTGCAGGACAGGATTTGGATTTTGCGCTTATGCTTCCTACAGGTACTAGAATAAGAGCAAATATTTATCATCAGAGAAATAATGTTGCAGCTACATATAGAATTCTTCAGACAAAGATACCAACCTTTGATGAACTTGATATCCCAGAAGCTGTAAGAAAGCTTGTTAATGAGCCAAGAGGACTTGTGTTGATTACGGGACCTACAGGAAGTGGTAAGACAACAACCTTAGCTTCTATGATTGACTATATTAATAAGAAGATGCCTAAGCATGTTATGACAATTGAAGATCCTATTGAGTATGTATATCCACATGCTAAGTCTATGATTCACCAGAGACAGGTTGGTACTGATGTAGAATCATTTGCTTCAGCTCTTAGATCAGCTCTTCGTGAGGATCCAGATATAATCCTTGTTGGAGAAATGAGAGATTTCGAGACAATCAGTGCAGCTATTACAGCAGCAGAAACAGGACATCTTGTATTTGCAACATTACATACAACTACAGCAGCTCAGACAATTGAACGTATTATAGATGCATATCCACCACATGGACAGGCGCAGGCAAGAACTCAGCTTTCAAATGTTTTAAGGGGAGTTGTAACACAGCAGCTTATTCCTAGAGATGATGAAGAAGGTATGGTTATGGCTACGGAGATTCTTATTAATAACGAAGCAGTTGCGAACCAGATTCGTGAGAATAAGACTCATCAAATACCTTCTGCTATTCAGTCAGGTATTGCACAGGGAATGCATACTATGAATGCAGATCTCAAAAGACTTGTTAAGGAACATAAGATTACTAATTCTACAGCATTGAAGTTCTGTACTAATGTAAAGGATTACGAGAATCAGAGATAGTGATATAAGATTTGTATGTTAATTCAAAAGGCTGCCGAAAGGGATTATTCAATTCTGTGGTGGCCTTTTTGCTTGTATGAAAACAACGCCACAAACATATATAAATAAGAAAGAAAAAATTTTTAAGAAAAAATAAAATAAAAATCAAAAAAACTGTTGACATTAAAAATTCACTGTGATATTATCTAATAGCTGTCGCAAAAGACAGCGAGAACCTTTGACAAATTAATAACATGATAACCCTGAAAATTCTTTAAGAGATTTTCAAAAGATTTAGTACAAATCTT
>JAGALE010000071.1 GCA_017625335.1 Lachnospiraceae bacterium | reverse complement strand
GCTGTGGAGAAAAGCTGTTTAATACAATACTTTTGATGAAGAGTGTTGAGCTTGATTGTGGCAAGAGAAAGATAAGGGAAGTAAAATAAAAGGGGGACACCATGGGACGAAAGCTATTGATTGAATTCCCGGGACGTAATTATAGCTGTGACAAGCCCTTGTTATATTATTGTGGTAAGGTATTTGCTGCTAGGGATTACGATGTTATAAAGCTAGACTATAATTATAGACTAAAGGGTGATAAGAATAACATATCGGAGCTAATAGAAGAGGCAAAAGCAATAGTTCTTAAACAACTTGACAAGGTGGACTTTGGGGAGTATGAGGATATTGTATTTGTATCTAAAAGTATGGGATGTGCTTTGGCAGGGTTCATGGAACAACACTATAAGATACGAGCCAGACATATATATCTTACTCCTGTGGATGCAGGCTTAAAATATATGCAACGTGGAAAATGTATAGTGGTGTCAGGCAAGGAAGACACAATACTAGACAGTAGAAAGCTAAAGATATATTGTGTTGAGCAGGATATTCCGTTAAAGCAGTTTGAGGAAGTAGGACACTCTTTGGAGCATGCTGAGGATATGAACAAAACCTTTGCTATACTTATGGTAATTATAAGATTATTCAAGGAGTTTTAATTGCCATATAAATAGTGGCTCGAATATGCTGTAAAAGGGTAAAATCCTATTTGTTTAGTATGGGAATGAGATTGAAATAATCCCCTTTGTATGGTATATTATTTAGTTAGAACATAAGAATAAAAAGGAGGACAATATGGGCTTTTTTAAGGATTTCAAAAGAGACTTTGCACAGGCAGTTAATGAGCTTATGCCAGATAAGGATGAGCTAGGTGCAGAATATGATGATGAAGATATGGTTAACACCTTTGATGATAATGATAATATGGAAATCGCTCCTGAGGATATGATGGAGGACTTAGATGATTATACAATAGATGACAGACATATTGTTAATCCTAATGCTCAG
Source organism: Lachnospiraceae bacterium (assembly GCA_017625335.1). Classification (GTDB taxonomy): domain Bacteria; phylum Bacillota; class Clostridia; order Lachnospirales; family Lachnospiraceae; genus Coprococcus_C. Next base: position 6,216 of record JAGALE010000071.1, on the reverse strand, counting down.
GAAAAATTATATGAGATGGAGCGTCCTGAATCAGATTATGGTGATGATGAGCAGCCAAAGGAGGAAAATGTTTTTGATACAGTTCCTTCAGCAGAGATTATTTCTGATAATACAGAAATGATAGAAGCTATGGATGAGGAACTTGCACAGGATATGGTATCAGATTTTGTTAATCCAGAGATGCTTCAGGCAGAGACTGTTGCTATTGATTTGGAGGCAGAAAAGGCGTCTGAGGAAGAGAAGATGGAGCAGTTAGAGGACGAGTTAGAAAGCTTAGAAAATCTAGATGAGGAGGACATGCTCGAGAATACAGAGGATGCCCTTGCAGTTGATTATAGCCAACAGGAAGAAGCAGAGACTTCTATGAATCAAGAGTATTTGAATGTTGATTTAAGCAAGGCAGTTGAGGCAGCAATTCTTAAAAATGAGGACGAAGCAGAGGCTAATGTACCAATCAATTCAGATATGGAGGATGATACTATGGCAGAGGACAACAAGCAGCTTGAGGATAAGGAACAGGATATTAACAGTATTTTGTCAGATGATACAACTTATATTACAAAGGGCACTACTATAAAGGGTAATATGGAAACTGATGGTAGTGTGGATGTAATCGGTACAGTTGAAGGTAATGTCAGCTGTGCTGGAAAGCTTATAGTAGGTGGAGCTGTAAAGGGTAACGTTACTGCAGGTGAGGTATATGCCAACGCTGCTAAGATAGAAGGTGAGGTTATCTGCGAAGGTAGTGTAAAGATTGGTGTAGGAACAGTTGTTGTGGGTAATGTTAATGCAACATCAGCGGTTATTGCAGGTGCTGTAAATGGTGATATAGATGTACACGGACCTGTTATTGTTGATTCTACAGCAGTTATTATGGGTAACATCAAATCACGTTCAGTTCAGATTAATAATGGTGCAGTTATAGAGGGATTTTGTTCACAGTGTTATTCAGAGATAGATGTAAAGAGCTTCTTTGAATAAAATATGTATAGGAGATATAAAGATATGGGAACTACAGATATTAAGATGAATAGAATTCTTTTGAAGCTTAGTGGAGAGGCCTTGGCAGGAGACAAAAAAACAGGCTTTGATGAAGAGACTGTAAGAGAGGTGGCTGCTCAGGTAAAAACTATAGTTGATAAGGGAACACAGGTTAGTGTTGTTATTGGTGGAGGAAACTTTTGGAGAGGAAGAACCTCTGGCGACATGGATAGAGTAAAGGCGGATCAGATAGGTATGCTTGCCACAGTTATGAACTGTGTTTATACAGCGGATATGTTTAGACAGGCAGGTATGAAAACACATGTTATGACCCCATTTGTATGTGGCAATGTGACCGAGCTATTCTCTAAGGACAAGGCAGTGGAATACTTAGAAAAGGGTGAAGTTGTTTTCTTCGCAGGTGGAACTGGGCATCCATATTTTTCAACTGATACTGCTACAGTGCTGATGGCTATAGAGGTGGAATGTGATGTTATACTTATGGCTAAGGCAATAGATGGTGTATATGACAGTGACCCTAAGGTTAATCCAAATGCTAAGAAATTTGACAATATGAGCATCAACGAGATTGTGGATAAGAAATTAGGTGTTATAGATTTAGCATCAGCTGTTCTTGCTATGGAGAACAAGATGCCTATGATGCTGTTTGGACTTAATCAGGAGAATAGTATAGTTAAAACTGTATCAGGTCAGTTTACAGGAACATCTATAACCTGCGAGTAATTCAAGATTATCAGAAAATAATAACAAATTTAATAAAATGTTTATTTTAGGAGGAACAGATATGTTATCACAGTATGAAAGTAAAATGGAAAAAACATCAGACAGCTTATATTCAGAGTATGCAGGAATTAGAGCGGGAAGAGCAAACCCACATATTCTTGATAAGCTTAAGGTGGATTATTATGGTGTACCAACACCAATTCAGCAGGCAGCTAATATTACAGTTCCAGAAGCAAGAACACTGATGATTCAGCCATGGGAGTCAAGCCTCATCAAGGAGATTGAGAAGGCAATTATGTGTTCTGATTTAGGTGTAACTCCTAACAATGATGGAAAGTGTGTTATTCTTAATTTCCCAGAGCTTACAGAGGAGAGACGTAAGGATTTAGTTAAGGATATTAAGAAAAAGGGCGAGGCAGCTAAGGTTGCTATTAGAAACATTAGAAGAGATGCTAATGATGCTCTTAAGAAGATGAATAAGGCCAATGAGATATCAGAGGATGAGCTTAAGACTAATGAGGACAAGGTTCAGAAGCTGACTGATAAGTATATCGATAAGATTGATAATGCTATCGATGAGAAGTCAAAAGAGATTCTTACAGTATAAGGGAGACCTAAGTTGGAAAAGATTATTGACGGTGAAAAGCTTAATATTCCTGAGCATGTAGCCATTATAATGGATGGTAATGGTAGATGGGCCAAGAAAAGGCTTATGCCTAGAAATTTTGGACACAAGCAGGGTGCAAAGGTTGTAGAACAGATATGTGAGGATGCACATAGTTTGGGAATAAAGTATTTAACGGTGTATGCATTTTCTACTGAAAACTGGAAGCGTTCCGTGGAGGAGGTTTCAGGAATTATGAATCTCCTTAGAAACTATTTGGTTGACAGTATAGAGAGAGCATCAAAAAATAATATGCGTGTACGTATAATAGGCGATAGAACTGCCTTGGATAAGGATATTGTAGAGAAGATAGAGGAGTTGGAGGAAAAAACCAAGGGCTATGATGGTTTGACCTTTACCATAGCTCTAAATTATGGTGGAAGAGATGAGCTTAGAAGAAGTATTCAGGCTATTGCTGCTGATGTGAAGGCTGATAAGCTATCCCTTTCTGATATTGACGAAAAGCTTATAGGCTCCTATCTTGATACCGATGGTATACCTGATCCGGATTTGATGATAAGAACTAGTGGAGAGGTTAGATTATCAAATTATCTTATATGGCAGCTTGCATATTCTGAGTTTTGTTTTATGGATGTTTTATGGCCTGATTTCACTATAGAACATTTAAAGGATGCCATAAGATATTATAATAAAAAAGAAAGACGCTTCGGCGGGGTAAAGTAGATGTTTAAGACAAGATTGTTAAGTGGAATAGTATTGGTAATACTTATTATAGGTATATTATATGTGGGAGGCTATGTGACAGCTGGGGCTATGCTTCTTCTGTCCCTAGGAGGAGTATTTGAACTTTTGAGAATATACAAGCTTCACAATACACCTGTAGGAATAGCCGCATATATTGCTACCATAGCATATTATGCTTTGCTTGTTTTTGATAAGCAACAATATATTATGCCACTTATCATAGCCTTTGTTCTTATAACACTAGGAATCTATGTAACTACATATCCTAGATTTACAGATAAGGATGTTATGGCAGCTGTATTGTCCTTTATGTATGTAACAGTGATGCTGTCATATATGTATCTGATTAGAGATATGGATAATGGCGGGGCTCTTGTTGTTATGGTGTTTGTATGCTCATGGGTTAATGACACCTGTGCTTATTGTGTAGGTGTTACTCTTGGAAAGCATAAGATGACACCAAAGCTTAGTCCTAAGAAAAGCGTTGAGGGCTTAGTTGGTGGTATTACAGGTAGTGCTGTTGTAGGTGCTCTATATGGTATGTTTTATAATAATCAGGTTGCCACTTTGGAACACGCACCAATTATATTTGCAATAATAGGCGCTGTTGGAGCTTTAGTTGCAGTTATAGGTGATTTGGCAGCATCAGCAATCAAACGTAATAATGAAATTAAGGACTATGGTAAGCTTATACCTGGTCATGGTGGAATAATGGATAGATTTGACAGTATAATTTTTACTGCACCTATTATCTACTATGGTTTTTTGTATATGATTTAATATAAAAATGATTAAGGATTATTATATCCGGGAGGATAGGTCAGTGAAGAATATTGCTATTATAGGATCTACTGGTTCTATAGGAACTCAGACCTTAGATATAGTAAGGGCTAATGAGGATTTAAAGGTTGTTGCTATCTCTGCAGGAAGTAACATCGATTTATTAGAAAAGCAGGCTAGGGAATTTGAGCCTGATATAGTGGGAATATGGGATGAAGACAAGGCTAAGCAGTTACGCGTAGCCTTGTCTGATGTTAATATAAGGGTTGTATCAGGTATGGAAGGACTTATTGAAATAGCTACCTATGAAAAGTCGCAGATACTAGTTACAGCTATTGTGGGTATGATTGGTATAAGACCAACCGTAGAGGCTATTAAGGCAGGTAAGGATATTGCTTTGGCCAATAAGGAAACTCTAGTTACAGCAGGACACATTATTATGCCGCTTGCCAAGGAGATGGGAGTGAGGATACTGCCTGTTGACAGTGAACACTCGGCTATATTCCAATGTATCCATGGAGAGACAGATTATAATAATAAAATCAGCAGACTACTTATTACAGCATCAGGAGGACCTTTTAGGGGTAGGAAAAGGGAGGAGCTTCTTGATGTAACTGTGGAAGATGCATTGTAGCATCCAAATTGGGCCATGGGAAGAAAAATTACCATAGACTCAGCTACATTAGTGAACAAGGGATTAGAGGTTATAGAAGCAAAATGGCTTTTCGATGTTGAGTCGGAGAATATTGAGGTTGTGGTTCAACCACAAAGTATAATTCATTCCATGGTGGAATTTGAGGATGGTAGCGTAAAGGCACAGCTTGGGACTCCGGATATGAAGCTACCTATACAGTATGCTTTATATTATCCTGAGAGGAGATTTCTGTCAGGAGAACGACTTGATTTTACCAAGATGAGTGGAATTATAATAGATAAGCCTGATAGAGAAACCTTCTTGGGTCTTGATTTTGCATATAGTGCAATTAAGACAGGAGGGAGCATGCCGACAGTATTTAATGCTGCAAATGAGCGGGCAGTTGCTTTATTTCTGGATAAGAAGATTAAATTTCTTCAAATATATGAGATAATAGATGCCTGTATTAAGGCGCATAAGGTTATAGATAACCCAAGTCTTGATGAGATATTGGAAACTGAAAGCTGGGTTTATAATTTTATTGACCAAATGGACATATAATATATTTATAGTTATTAAAAGGAGAATGATATGAATATATTACTTATTATTCTGGTTTTTGGTATTATAGTTTTCTTCCATGAATTTGGACATTTTATAGTGGCAAAAATCAACAAGATTAAGGTGTCAGAGTTTTCTATAGGTATGGGACCTGCTATATTTTCCTTCGGTAAGGGGGAGACAAAGTATTTCTTAAGATTATTACCACTTGGTGGTTATTGTCTTATGCTTGGGGAGGATGAGGAATCTGACGATGAGAATGCATTTTCGAATAAGTCGGTATTTGTAAGGCTTTTAGTAATAGCAGCAGGACCTGTGTTTAATTTTATTCTTGCCTTTATATTTTCGATTATACTGATTAGTCAGACGGGGTGTGATCCTTCTTACATCTATGATGTGGCACCTGGTGGACCTGCTGATGAGGCTGGTATAGAGCCTGGTGACAGAATTATAGAGGTTGATGGTGATAGAATTTATAATTACAGAGAGTATCAGCTTTATATGGAAATTAATGGCTGGCATAATCCTGTAAAGCTTAAGCTTGAAAGACAAAATGGTGAGGTGTATGAGGTAACAGTTACACCTGAGTTGAATGATCAGGGTGTTTATAGCTTAGGTGAATTGGCCGGCTATGCAAGATGTGAAGGTTTGGGTAATAATATAAAGTATGCCACCTTGGAGCTTAGATATTGGGTTAAAGCCACTATAACAAGTCTTAAGATGATTGTAACAGGCGGAGTTGAAAGCGAAGATGTTATGGGGCCTGTAGGCGTTGGTGGTGTAATGAATGACATTATCGAAGAGGTTAAGGAAGAAAGCGAAACTACTGGTGAAGCAGTAAAATATATAATCTTAAATATGCTTAACTGGTGTATTCTTCTTAGTGTAAACCTTGGAATTATGAACCTGCTTCCTATTCCGGCACTAGATGGTGGTAGATTGCTACTACTTGTCATAGAGGGAGTAACAAGGAAGAAGATTCCGGCAGATAAGGAAGCGATTATAAACATTATTGGCTTTGTACTTGTGCTTATTTTAATGTTTGTGGTTTTGTTTAATGATGTGAAGAATGTATTTTTTTCATAATGCAATAATTTTAAACTAACGGTTGATTAAATATATAAGTGGAAGGGTGTATAATTATGAG
>JAGALE010000070.1 GCA_017625335.1 Lachnospiraceae bacterium | reverse complement strand
TATCCCCATCAACTCCTGCTAAAAGGGCACCTATTTCCATAGCACAAATAATAAGGGCTGCGGTTTTATTAATATTAATAAAATCTATCTGTTCATCGTCTAATGGCTTGCCAGACATAATAACATCCAGCACCTGTCCACCAATCATACCATATATACCAGGTCTTTGAGTCAAACTTAAGAATGCATTCTCTACATTAACACTTCCAGGGCATGCTTTGAAAGCCTTAGCAGCAACTGCAAAAGCATAATTAAGCAATCCGTCTCCAGCCAAAATAGCTATATCCTCACCATACTTTGCATGACAGGTAGGCTGACCACGTCTTAGCATATCATTATCTAATGCCGGTAAATCATCATGCACAAGAGAATAGGTATGTATCATCTCTATAGCAGCCATAAATGGACCTATAATATCCATATTCTGCTCCTTGGCAAATAAATCATAGCAAAGCTTCATCAGCATAGGACGAAGTCTCTTCCCTCCTGCCTTAAAGGAATAATTCATAGCTTCTATAACACTTTTCTGATAGCCTGTCTCCTCTGGCAGATATTTATAAATTATATCTTCTATATCCTGTACACTATACATCATTTAACACCTGAATCTCTTGTTCAACTTCTGTAAGATAAGCTCTACACTGCTCCACAAGCTTAACACCCTCACTATATAAGCCAAGGGAATCCTTAAGACTAACCTCTGAGCTTTCAAGCTTTTGGTTAATCTCCTGAAGGCGCTTAAATGCCTCCTCTATTTGAAATTCATTATTTAATGCATTATTATCCATGTTTATTATTCTCCTTTTTCCTTAAAGGTTATCCTTAAGCTCCACGCTTTCCACTACCGCATTAAGGTTACCATCACTTACCGTAACCATAAGCTTATCTCCCTTAGACACATCCTTTGCAGTTCTAAGCGGCTCATTGTTAACCGCCACATAACCGAAGCCATTAACAAGCTTAGCAGTAGGAGATAATGCGTTAAGTCTTACTATAAGATTCTCCAGCTTGTTATTAGTCTGAGTCATTCTGTTATTCATACCAACCTTAAGCTTTTCATCAAGATAATCAAGTGACTGCTTCTTGTCCTTAAGTATATGCTCCGGACTTTTAGCCAAAAGCTTAGTGGCCGCAGAATCAAGCCAGGTTGAATATCTCAGATGCTTATTACTAACAAAGCTCTTAAATCTATCACTATATCCATCTAATTCCTTACGTCTATTAATCAACTGGTTCTTAGGGCTTTTAAGCTGCAGCTTCTGAAGATAATTATCAAGCACAAGCTCTAATCTATCTATCTTGCGGTGAAGGCTTATGGAGTAATCCTCCAAATATCCATCTAATTCACCAAACACCTCGTCTATATCAGGTATCAAATCACCTGCCACTGCCGTAGGAACAACTATGGACACATCAGCAACCATATCAGCCATATGATCAAAGTTAGCCGTATGACCTATAGCCGTTACAATAGGAGTATCTGCCTCATAGATAGCTCTAATAATTCTCTCATCATTAAAGGTCCATCTGTCTTCTGCAGTTCCTCCACCTCTTGTTACAACAATCATATCAAGTCCTAATTCATCCAATGTCCTAATCGATCTGACAACTGAAGCAGGAGCATTATTACCCTGCATCAGGGTATCCATAACTGTAAAGCTAATATATGGATTCTTGGCAAATGTATTATCAACAACATCGTGATATGCATCTCTATCATAAGAGGTAACAAGACCTATACGTCTCGGATACTTAGGAAGCTTCTTCTTATGTGCCGGGTCGAAAATCCCCTCAGCAGTAAGCCTTTCCCTAAGTGCCCTGAGCCTTGCAAGCATGGCACCTTCACCACCCTGCTCTAAGGAAACAGCCACAAAACGAAACTCCGCCTTATTAGTCCAAACCTCTATATTACCTCTAGCTGTAACCTGGTCACCATTTCTAAACTGTCTAGGGTCAACCCTATGATTTCTGTAACCTCGCACAAAGCAGTCTATAACAACACCACTCGGATCCTTTAGAGTGAAAAATATATTATCACCACGAACCACAAAGTTAGAAAGCTCTGCCTCTATGGCAAACATTCTTCTAAGATTAACATTAGCATATACGGTTCTTTGAATTTCAATATTTAATTCTTTAATATCAGTATAAACTCTAATGCCATTATTATCCATATATTACTCTTCCACCTTAGCAAGGACTCCATTGACAAAGCCCTTAGCATCTTCATTACAATAAATCTTAGATAGCTCAACGGCCTCGTTAATAGCTACCTTAAAAGGCACATCCTCATCATACTTCATCTCGTATATTGCAAGTCTAAGTATGGCAAGCTCTGCCTTACCTATTCTGTCTAGCTGCCAGCCTGAGGATACCTCCTTAATTATGGCATCTATTTCAGAGATAAGACCAATAATTTTATTAGTCTTATCCGTAATATAAGCTGCGTCCTTATCACTTATAGCATTCTGCTTTGTATCTTCCTCACTGATATCAGTCATAGGCTTTACTATAACATCCTCATCATCATTGTCCCCTATATTATCAAGGGAAAACTGAAGCTGCTCTGGCATCTCATCAACACTGTTAAACTCCAGCTTAAATAGTATCTTAAATATATTCTCTCTTAACTGTCTTCTAGTCATAGCTTAATCCGCCCTCTTAAAGTCTTAGTTATTATCAAGCTTAATACCTGAAACTACAACATTAACAATACCTACTGAAAGACCTGTCATAGTCTCGATAGCCTGCTTAACCTTAACCTGAATCTCCTCTGAAACCTTCTTAATTGATGTGCCATAGTTTATCTCAACTGAAATATCAGCAACTACAACACCGTCTACGATTTCAATCTTAACACCATTTGCAAGATTCTTCTTACCAAGCTTACTAACTATATCCTTTGAGATATTTCCTGTAAGCTTAGATACACCTTCAACCTCTATAGCAGCAATACCTGCGATAGATGCTACAACACCATCTGCTATACTGATATTACCAAGCTTTGGCTCAGCCTTTGCAACATTCTTAACCTCTTTATTAGCTATATCTCCCATTATCTATGTTCCTCCTTATGCTTAAATAAATATATAAATTATTATAAATTAGACTAGTGTAATTATACCCAATTATTTTAGATAATGCAACAAATTCCACCTATAGATATATTTTATACAAGTTAAAAAACATAAAACCCCATAAGTAAGTCACTTTACTATTATGACTACTTATGGGGACATATCTAATTCACTAAAGATATTGTAAGCATCTCTATACTACATCCTGTCTTACGCAAAACAACATCCTCAATCTGTGCCTTTTCCTCCTCTGTAATGCTATCACAGCCAATTACAACATCAACAGTTGTATCATCTATGGTAACCATAACCTCATTAAAGCCTTTAGCAGAAAGTACTGTTTCTACTTCTGTCTCGAGCTCCATATTCTCAGTAAGCTTAATATAGGCATCTGTAGCGGACTGTACTGCCACTTCATCCATACCATCACTGTTCATAATATCAAGATAATTTTCTTTGGCCTTTGAACGAGTCTGTTCTCTGGCAAGCTTTACATGAACCATGTCATTACTAGGTGCACCGGCTGAGGTAAGCACTGCCTCACCTATGCTATCCTCATCTGAGTTAAGCTCAATATGCTCCTGTTCCTCCACATCATCAACCGTAAGCTCACCTGCTGCCACATCAAACTCATTTTCTGCAAATGCAGCCTCGCTTCCGGTAGCCTTATTCTTAGCATTGTTACTAGCCAAATCAAGCTGATTTCCACCAAAATTTATGTATCCTGCCACCGCAAGAAGTGCTGCCAATGCACCTATTACTAACTGATTCTTTTTAAACATTTTTTTCATAGCAAATTCCCCCTTATTTTTTAATTACTGCAACCTTATGTGCCGGCAAATCAAACAGCGCACACACTGCAAATGATATATCCCCCACTGCTGCATTATCACTTACCTCTGCTACTATAAGTATTCCATCCACTATAAGAGTTCCTTCCTCATACATGCTATCAGTATTCTCTTCCTCCTTCATATGTACCATAACCTCCATGGTTCCCTCACCATAGGACTTCTCAAGTATATCCTTTAGTTTTTCCTCATAATAGGCAGCACTTCCTTCCATACTAGCTCCATTATTTCCTGTATCAATTACATTTTCCTTATTATCATTAGCCTTAGTCCCATCTCCTATAGGTACAACTATAATAAGCAACAGCAATCCCACCAAAATTACTGTTATAATTTTATTAACCTTTTCCCTCTTTAAATCTAATTTTTGCTCCATACCATCACCGTCTTAAAACATATATATTATCAAATTCCAGATTATAGACATCAAATATGTATTTTTTTATTTCATTCTCCTCAAAGGCCTCATCAAGCTCAGAATTTTTACTTACAAAAACCTTACAGCCTATAAGCCTATCCTGTTTATCAGTAGTAACTGAAATATCAACTATATCAAAACCTCTTTTTATTAGTTCCTGCTTAATACCTTCCGAAAGTCCCAGGTCATAATAATCAGAAAGCTCCTCTCCTAGCGTCAAAGTTCCACTTTCATAATCATATTCCCCATTATCCCATATGGCATTTTCAAAGTTACTATATCCCTGATAAAGCATACTCTCATCAAACTCAAATATATAAGACAAGGGCTTCATAATAAGAATTATGGCTATAAGCCCTGTAAAAAATCGAATATACTTTTTGTAATTGCCTGAGGGTGACAGATTAATTACCGCACCTGCAAATATAAGATATATAATAAGACTTTTCATCCAACCAAAAAGCATAACAACCTCCAAGGCTTACATATTCACAAACGCATAGCTACACATGCTTCCTATGAAGCTATATATAACTACAACCATAATCTAACCACCACCCTTGGCAGAATATGCCACAATAGCTATAGTTAGCATAAATAGCACCGCTGAGCAAAATAATGCCTGCATAAGCAGCTGATTCCCTTTTGCCAAGCTTTCCACCCCGTCCACATATCTTTTTTCGCCTATGGGCTGAATCATGACAGATGTGATTCTAATTGTCAGCATAACTAGCAAAAGCTTTATTATAGGCACGAAGACAACAAGGATGATAATCACTATTCCCGCAACTCCTATGCTATTTTTCACAACAACTCCTGCCCCTAAAAACGTGCCTGTAAGGGCAGAAACTATTCCTCCACCGGGAATTATTGTGGATAGTCTATTCACTGTATTTCTTCCTATGGCATCAATCTGTGGTTCAATAAGCCCCTTTATAATATTAAGTCCAATCACAAAATAAACCACAGTTTTCAAAACCCAGCTTACAATATTCATAACTAAAATCCCCAGCTTAGAAAAGCTGTCCTCTTTAGTAAGATTATTAATAAGAGATATTATTACATAGAATTTAACCATAGGTATAATAAATCGAAGAATCACCACCTGGACAATCCATATTCCAACCATAACCAACTCATACATCCCCACCGCACTAACTGCCTGTCCTACAAAATTCATAGCCAATGCATACAGCGGCACAATAATCTTAACCATGGAAATAGTTCTTTCAATAGCAGCACTAACCATATCAAGAGTGCTGGTAAAGGAAACCAGCATTATTGAGGTTATAATAAGATAGGTTATATAGAATCCATTTTCACTTACAAAGCCTGTACCAAAGGAAGAGGCAAGATTAACGAATATGGAACCTAGCAAAACTATGGTAATAATTTGAATCATAAGTCCCTTATTCAAAATAAGCTCTCCAACCAAAGTTTCCTTAAGGAGAGCAATAAGCCTGTTGCCCACATCCTTTCCATCACCGTGGGATATATCCCATAGCAGTTCTTTAAAATCTATATCTACATTTGCTTTGCGCAAAAGCTTTTCCGTGCTCTCTATGTGTAAAAGATCGTAAATCTGCTGATAATCCGACTCTAAATTCTGCTCAGTATAAGAATAGGACATATTATCCGAATTCTGTTTGGGATTGTTGCCGTCATTAGAACCATATTCTTCGTTATGTACTTCATGTTTGTCATATTCTTCGTTATGTACTTCATGTTCGTCATATTCGTCATATTCGTCATATTCATCGTCATATATTACACCGTTTTCCTGATATATTGTTATCTCATCACCATAACACTCATAAGCTACAGAAGAATCATTATCAAACTCATATTTTTCAAAGAACATATTCCCCAGCCCTATAGAAAGAAGTAATATCATTTTCACCTCATTCACCTCCTACATAAGACTAGTGATGGTCTCAACAAGCTGCATAAGAATAGGCAGGGATACCATTAGCATAGTGAGCTTACCTATAAGCTCAATCTGGGATGCAACTGCACCGTAGCCTGCATCCTTACTAATCCCTGCCGCAAATTCACATATATACGCAATTCCTATAAGCTTAATTAGGACTGCTATGTATGTCTTGTCCAAATCTATGGAAGCTGTAATCTCTCTTATACTTGAAACGATAACCTTAAGCCTGCTTATACAGTATCCAATTACCACAAGTCCTAGAGCAACACTTATCAAGCTACTAAATTCCGGACTCCTAGACTTAATGCTTATGGCTAGAATCACAGCAACTATAATACATGCCATAAGAATACCTATATTCACACCCATTTACCTCCTCTATGTAATAATAAAATCTAAACATAAAAATTAACTATCACATAAAAGTTAAAACTGAAACAATCCATTTATATCACTAAAAAGCTGGTACACATAAGGTATAATCCAGGTTAAAACAATAATAAGTCCTGCTAAGGATACCAGATAAGCCTGATCATCCCTACCTGAATGCTTTAACACCTGATTAAGAAGGGAAACTATAATTCCCACTGCTCCGATTTTAAATATCAACTCAATAGTCACCCTATCCCTCCTTTACACTAAGGCTATAACAGTAAGTAATCCCCCTAAGAAACACATCACAACAGCATTCTTCATTCGTGAATTCAAATCCTTGTCCAATTCCAATATAGTCCCATGCAACCGCTCTCTCTCCAAAGCAAGATTCATCTGCTGGCTTTCTATATCAAGGTACCCCAATGCCTTACCTACATCATACAGATTGGTTATATCCTGAAAGCTAAGCTGAGTGTTCTCACATAATATCGTCAGTGATTTGCACCAAATAGTGTAAAAATCCTTATATTCCAAGCTATTCTCATTTGAAATGTATACATAATCAATAGCTTTAGCAAGCTCCTTAAGCCACTTATCATATGGTTTTGGAGCTTTCCTTGATACATTTACAAGTGCTTCCCCAAGCCCGGCATGTCTTGCTTTTAGTTCTCCCTCTAGATAACACAGAATTCTTTCTATATGACGAAGCGCCACTATTCTCCCTCTCATATTTGTAGCTATACGAAGTCCTAAAGCAAGACTTCCTATAACTACTAAAACTATTCCAACTAATTTGCTACAGAAAGCAAAGGCATATATAGCTCATTTCCCCTCTCATCAAAGATATTTACTATATTTCCAACTCCATTTTTATCATCTAATACTATGTACCT
>JAGALE010000069.1 GCA_017625335.1 Lachnospiraceae bacterium | reverse complement strand
ATGCAGTTTACTCTGCCTACACCGAAAGTAGTTTTAATAGTTTTCATCAGTCTAACTGACTACTAACGTGAGACGGTTCTCAGGAGATTAAGTGGATAGGCACTTACTCTTGTGGTTACACCGTTCTGCTCACCTTGTACTACCACTTATACAAGTTGTAACAGGACCAAGCACATACTTTATTTGCTATCATACTCCACAAGGGATACCGCATGTTAGCCAGTTGAGATTTACAACTCCAGTGTGGGTATCTCACCCTATCACCTACGCCTAGCTACTTTAGAAAGGCTTTCCCCAAAAGGATTACCCAACAAAGTGTGAAATGTAGTGGTCAGCTACGACTATGTATGCACCTAATTGCTTTTTCGCAATGTTTTTTAGTTTGCCTTCCACAAACTTGAGCGACTACAACCACAGCTATCGCTTTGGGATACACCATGATACTCAGAATGTATCTTTCCACATACTTGAGTAGTTTAACCTATCTGACATTTCATCAGAACGGAGGCTTATACATCTTCTCGTTTGGTCTCAACCACCATGTGAGCCTTATCCAAAATAATTGGAACGCACTCCTCTTTATCCTACTACCAAGTTACTCTACTCAACACCTTTTCAGGTGATGTATACATTTAATATATCTATTGCTAATAGCAATCTCCACCATTCATAAAAAAAGGTTGTAATGAATTTGGATTTAGACGTAAACGTCTATGCTGACGCTTAGTACCTACACGTGTAACTATATCAAAAACTCCAGAACCCTCATACCTTTTTATGGCATCATTCTTTATGAATGTTATCTTTACTAAACCATTTGGACGTATGTACATAAGACTACCTGCATTATTGTATAGTACTACTTCCTCTATACCCTCAGCCGAAGTGTCATGTATAACAGTAAGTTTACCTACGAAAAGCTCGTTAAACTCTACTCCAAACTTATGAAATAATGGTTGCAATGGGAAACCATTAGAGTGTTCAATAATTATACTTGACCCAAAGTTGATACCATCATTATTTGATAACATTACAATATCTCTCCGTAACATATGCAATCCCATAGTCAATCCCTCCTATTTGTTTTGAGATATAATATACTATTAAAGTATATCTTGATATTGTATGCTTGCTCATACATAAATTTTAATAATATTATTTATTGTTAAATATGTATGATTATATAGATTAATTGTATTATCTTAAAGTCAACTCCCCAAGCAGGACTCGAACCTGCGACACTTCGGTTAACAGCCGAATGCTCTACCTATTGAGCTATTGAGGAATATAAGTTATTTAGTTTGTCAGACTAGGTTACAATCCTGGATTACTTGCCAATTAAGGCCTCTCTACGTACCCCTAGTAAATTTTCGCTTTCTACTAATGTAGATGTACTCACTTACTATCAATAATCCAATGGCACCTGATGCTCTCTTAACTTTACAAGTATTATTACATACTCAACATCCATGCTAGTCACTAACGCTATTTTACTCTCGGAGTGTTTAAAACCAACCACACACAGGACTCGATTTTGACATATTCGAGTAGATATTCTGACAAAGCTGTCATAGCTCCAGAGGTAGGGATTGAACCTACTTTACACGAGGGGTCGCGACACCTCTCTCGTTTCCTGCCAAAAGTCTAAGGCTCTGGAAAATTACAATGCTACCGTTTTGTTATACTCACATGCCCTTTCTCTCTTTAAAATCTACACATTTTCACATTGTTAGCACCTTATAGTGGAGTCGAACCACTCAAAACCAAGCAGTGTTTGCAATTCTTACTTGTTCTGTGAAGTCCCACCTTCTTCAAGCATTGTCAATCATCTGCAGTATGATAATCAACTAAATCGCAATGTTTCGTTTAATTGAAATACTTTTTACAATCTTCAATAAGGTAGCAGGGCTAGGTGGATTCGAACCACCGTAATGCAGCAGTCAAAGTGCTGTGCCTTACCGCTTGGCGATAGCCCTATACAACAGTGCTGCCCTCCTATTATGCACTGTTTTGATAACCTAAGACCTCAGGCTTTGACATTACTGTACTCACCTTTAGTTATCCCCTGATGGTATCGTTTCCACCCACGCTAGTCCTTAATTAACTTGGTATTGCTTGATAAGGAACATGCTCTTTTATACACTGACTGTACTCAAGTCACATGCTATTCCACTAGGCATCCTTATCTCACTACTATGTAATATGTCCAACATGTTACATAGACCTAATTCACACCGCAATCCGCGGCCACAGTAGGCTATTTTAACTTGTATCCCAAGACCTACTGTTCAGCTGATTAAAACATTAAAAAATACAACAAGGAGGCGTCAAGACGACGACCAGTAGCCTCTACTGGATTCGAACCAGTGTTACAATAGTTTTAGACGTCATATTTCTATTGTATGTGCTTATTCTTTACTTATTCGCAAACCCTCCCGTAAAAAAGGAGTGCCATGCCATTTTGCATAAGAGGCTATATTAATAAGTGTCCGTAACTTCCTAAGCGGGTATTGCTTACTATAACCGGACAGTTAACTCAATGAGCGGGCTTCTCCATTCAAAACTACTATAGCTCCAAACTCCACCAGACATCATGCTATTGCTAACTTTCTAAAGTTTAATTTTAGTTGATGCAAATCTTAATTCCGCCTGCTACGAAAGCAATATCAAGAATCTAAGCTGCACCCACAATCGGGGTGGTGGGACTCGAACCCACGACAGACACGGCTTATAAGGCCGCCGCTCTAACCGACTGAGCTACACCCCGTACTAAGTACGTAATAAATACATTTAAAACTATCTGTCAGCTTTCATCTCTCTTGGATATAATGGTTATTACCATACTGACTTAATGTTATATGTATTTAACGGTTTAACCTAAGTTTTACAACTTACAGAGTGTGATATTAACTAGACCTCAACCGCCTAAGTGAACTTAACTCTGTTACCACCGAAAAGTTAATATGGTGACCAACCCACCTCACCAAATGAATTGCACTCACAATTAGCCTATCGTCATTAAACTAAAAGTTACTACAATCGTTTTGAAGTGTACTTTACAACCCAGTGACGCCCAGGTGACACTTTTAGGAATTAACTGCGTTTTAGGGCTGTGCTTTCATTCGCTTACACAGTGGTTTTAACTGAGTCCTGATGACTTATGTACCATTATTATGCCCTATTTATTATTTAAGAGTACTACTAAATATTTTAACTGTGACCCTGATACCACTAACTGTATCTTTCATACTCTTAATTTCCTTAACCTTACTTATTAAGTATATCATATTTAATTATTTTTGTCAAGAACTTTTTCAATTATTTTTGAAATTTCTTTCAAAAGTTATTTACTTAACTCCTTAACACTCTTATATCTTAACATACTATAACTATTTTGTCAATATCTATTTTTAAATAATTATTGAAAAATTTAACTATTTTTTATAACATCAAAATCATGTGCTGCAAAATATCCGTATGAATGTGTTATAATTATATTCATTACGTCGTTTTTAAATTCTTCTAATGAACTCACTGGAGATTCTACTGATAAATATATCATATCATATGTTAAGTCTGATGTGAAACAGACTAAATACATTCTATATCCTACATTATCTACTGTATACATTTCAGATGCGTGCATATTGTCTAAATCAAATGTGTTAGTTGTAACATTTTCTGTTTCTCGCATATAATTACTTATATTTAATATAGTAGCATCTGGATCCCCCATATATGCACTGTTAAGTGTTACTATGTTATTTCCATCTGTGTACTGTAGTATATTACCTCTTGATTCGTCTGTTATATCTACATCTTTAAACTCTACCCACTTACCATTAAGCTGTAGATACCCAGTTGTATCTGAACCATATTTTATTTCAGTGTTGTTACTTATAATTTCATCGGTTTTATCATTATTGACTTCTGGTTTATTTTCTTCTGAAATGTTATCATCACTGATTATATATGAATCACTAATATTATCGGTTTGTGTATTCTCTATATCAAGTGTATCATCTGTATAATCCATTGCCTCGTTGATGGTATCCTCAACTACCCCTTGATTTGCATCATTGCTTATATTGTTACTATCAGATATTACATCTGTATCTAAGCTCTCTATTATATCATTTATTGAATTATCCTCTGTGTACTCCATAGTATCTGATTTATTATTCCCAACTACCTTAGTAACAATTACGCCACCAATACAACATGTCATTAATAACACTATGATTATTAATGCTATAATTATAACTACTTTATTTGGTTTCTTTTTATTATTAAGTTGTTGCATGTTCTGCCACTGTTCTTGAACATTGTTATTTGCACTAGCTGTAGCATCTGAATTATTTGCATACTGTACACTATTAACTTGATTGTATACAGGATTAACTTGATTAAGCATTTGATTATTATAATCATGTGTTAAATTATTTGGTCTAGTATTACTATTCTTTTGCTGTAGTACCATACCACATCTACTACATGCAAATGCATTATCTCTATTTTGTTGTCCACATCTATTACATTGCATATTTAACTAACCTCCATTTATTTAATCTTTTCTACAAGTGTTATATGTACATGGTCATGCTCTTCAGATAATATATCTGTTGATGTATCATTATTCTCTAGTTTACTTATCCTATTTTTTATTATTTGATTGATTTGCTCTGTATAATCTTGGTTTCTATCAAGTATATACTCTGGTACCACAGTTATAGCTGCATCTATACTAAACTCTGATTTTTCTTTTAGATGTTCAGGTACACTTGAATCATGTATTACTACATATTTGATACTGTCAATATCATTACTTATTGTTACAATATCACCTACTTTAATATCATTAGGTATATCCAAGTATTTATCTTCAATACCACAATATCTACTCTTGTCTGTAAATGAATACCCAATAACCTCTAAATTATTATTCATAGTTATCCAAGCCAATATATTTGAACTTGTAACATCGCATATGTACACTGTAATATAATCTAATGTATCAGTATCAAAGTTATATTGTAATATATCTTTAAATGTATGTATATTATTGCAACACACTATATTATACTGCTTCTCACTATCAAACATTATTGTTGTGTGAGGTGTTCCTTCCAACCAATCTTGAATACACTCTGCATTTGCAATGATAAAATTAACATACTGTTTGAACAATGCTATATTTTCATCTGCATAATTCTTTATATACTCAGGTACTAGGTACCTTTCATACATATTTAACTTATCTCTTAATGGTATATTAGAATTAAATATGATTGTAATTTGTTCTTCAAGTGTAAATGTGTGATTACTTTCTATTAAGTATTTCTTTAAATAGTCTGATTCTATACAACTAATTGCTAGTGCGTTTAAATCCATAATATACACCCCTTATTACTAAAGTTTTTCTATTACTTTCTTAAGTGCATTCCATATAATCAGTGCATATACTGTACCAATTAATGCTGTTATTAATTGTGTTACTGAAAATGTAGTTTGAAATACTGCTATCTTAGGCATCATTTTCTCTGGAATCATACTAGGAATAAGTCCATAAGATATTACCAAGGTCATAAACAATGCTTTTATTAATGAGCCAGTTATACCTCCAATGACTATACATTTATTATAACTATTAATCTTTAACTTAACAAGACTTACAGCTGATATCATTAATGCATTTCCAATCATAATACAAGGTATAATAAGAGGAATTGCTGACATTAGTGGATTACCTGTAATCAAAAAAGCTGTAACTGGTGTAACTGTGCTTAATATTAATGCATATATTTGCCCACAACAAATTGCTGCTATTATTAAGCATGTATTTACAATAGGTCCTGTAATGTATACACTTAGATTCTTTAAGAATTGACTAACTATACATATAGCTAATAACATTGCTACTGTTACTAATTTCTGTGTATTGTTTTTAATCATTATGTCTCTCCTTAACTGCTAATTTCTTTATTATCATTTAATAGATAGTCTATACCATCCTTATATGCGTATAATAAATTGTCACCCCACAAACTATTGTATAACCCTACAGATGTAAAGTTATGTATTTCTATAATAGCTGTACCTTCTTTACCTACCATTATGTCGAGTGTATAGCTTTTTAAATACTTTTCATTATTATTTATAATGTTAACTGCTTTTTTAATTAGCTCAATATCAGGTAGAATTGTACAATCTCCATTATAATGCCCTATAGCTTCTATTTTTCTACCTATTACATAAACTCTGTATTCACTTAGTATATTAAAGCAGCTACTTACTTGATATAAGTGCTCTTTGGATAGTACAAGTGTCGAATCAAATTTATTTTGTGGTACATAATTAAATAAGTTGTCTATATCTGTATATGTTGCATTCATCATACCACTAAAATTCTTTAATTCTGATATGTCTTTTAAAAAGAAAGAGCCAGTTCTTGGAATATCTTCCCATGTTACTATTCTATAGTCTCTTTTTAAGAACTCATCTGTTCTAAGATATTTTGGTATTTCTATAGGATTCTCTCTTTTTATATTATGATGTTCATTTAACCATTTTGTTATAAAATCTATTGTACCTATTGGAATACTATTAGAG
Organism: Lachnospiraceae bacterium; assembly: GCA_017625335.1. Taxonomy (GTDB): domain Bacteria; phylum Bacillota; class Clostridia; order Lachnospirales; family Lachnospiraceae; genus Coprococcus_C. The sequence goes on along the minus strand of JAGALE010000069.1, from coordinate 665 downwards.
TATTTGCTATCAGCTATATCACTTAATGTTATCTCTTGGTATTCATGTAAATATTTATTTTTATTAAGTAATTCTTTTATAATCATTTGCTCTATATCAAGTGTACTGTTATAAAGCTGTAAAATAAAGTGTGCCATTTTATTACCCCCCCATAGTTATTACACATGTAATAACTTGTTTATGTCCTTACTTGTCATGTTTTTAAACATTAAACTTGGTATAATCATGTGTATGTTTTTGCCATTATCTTTTGTTAACTCTATTTCTACATACTCTATATGATGTTTATCTAAATATTCTCTGTACTCATCTATTGTCCATGTATCCCTAACTATTCTATCTTGGTATAATCTATAATTATCATTATACATGAATAGTAATTCTCTAGCTTGATGCCTTGTGTTTTTATCTCCAAATATGTATGCCTGTTTACATATTGTTTCTACCCTCTTCATATACTATCTAACACAACCCTTTCCTGCTTCTTTGGCTACATATAACTGTGTGTCTGCTTTATCATATAGCTCTTTATATGTATCTATCCCATCACTAAGCATCTCACTAACGCCTATGCTTATCTTTATACCCACCATTTCGTTTTCAAATGGCAACTTACAATCTTCTACCATGATACATAGCTTATTCATTATAGCCTTGAATCTATT
>JAGALE010000068.1 GCA_017625335.1 Lachnospiraceae bacterium | reverse complement strand
TTTTCCGTAACATCACCATTATTGCTTATCATTGTGCTTTTTATGAATAATTCTATATACTATAATTCCTGCCAAGCTTATTACTAAAGCAATTACAAATGCAACTATTGACCATGCATAATCACTTCTCTGCAATGCATCTCCACCTATAGTAGATGTTACTATAGATGGAATTCTTCCCAAAGAGCACACTATAAGCCAAACCCTTGTGTTAATTGTTGTGAGCCCAGCAAAGTAACAAAGCAAGTCCTTGGGAGTTCCAGGAATAACAAATAAGAAAATAAGTAATACCTCTCTCTTTTTATTACGCAAAAATTCAAGACCTTTAATATCCTTATTAGAGAATACCATCTCAACAAACTCCCCACCATATTTTTTTACAAGAAGAAAAACCAACATACTTCCAATGGTGGAACCTATAAGATAAAGCAAAGTGCCTTGAATAGCTCCAAATGCATAACCGCCTGCAATTTCAACCGGTTCACCAGGCACCAATGCTACTATTACTTGAAACATAACCATTATAATGTATATGATCGCTCCCAAAACACCATGATCGTTCATCCAGGTTTTAAACAATTCTTTATTAGTAGCAAATTTTACAATTACATATCCCAAAAATGCACAGAAAAGAAGAGCCAGAATAATAAGAATAATTCTGACTACCTTTCTTGTTTTCTGTAGCTTCTTACCTCTTTGTTCTGACTCCATATTTTATCCCCTGTTAGTCTCTATAGTTATACACTTTGATATTGTAGCTTTAATGCTGTGGCTTTTAATATTTACAACATTTTAAGTATAACCTTTATCTCCATAATTCTTTCATCCTTTTCAGATTTTATCTCAGCCAATATCTCACCTTCCATAAGGTGAAGCAGCTGTCTACATATATATAGTCCTAAACCGCTACCATTTTTGTTCTCAACATTGGTTCCTCTGAAAAAGCTGTCAAATAAATGGCTAAGCTCATTATCCGGTAATTTACAGCCTGTATTACTAATGCTTATAACATATTCCTCTGAATCCTTTGTAGTCTCAATCCATATTCTTCTGCCATCACCGTATTTGATAGCATTCTCCACAATATTCTGAATTACCTCTATAAGTCTGTCCTTGTCACCATTTACAAGGCAATTCTTATAGTCAGCAATGGTGAAATCTATATTATTGAGGGCAGTTTTATCTCTATAATAATCTTCTATAAAGCTTAATACCTCACCTGTATAAACCTCTGTATTGCTAACCTCAAAGGTAAGGAAATCCTCGCTGGATGCCTTTACAATATCAGATATATAGCTTTCTATCTCATCAACCTTAAGATTTATGTTGTCAGCAACCTCTTTCTTTCTATTCTCATCCTTGTAGAGATTCTTGCTGATTGCCTTAGCATATAAGGATATGGCATTAAGCGGAGTCTTAATATCATGGGACAAGGAAAGAAGAAGCATCTTCTTATCACGCTGAACCTCTAACTCTCTAGCCTTGCTCTCCTCTAGGTTTTCCCTAAGCATATTCATCCCCCAGATAAATCTGCCAAAATACTTATTCTTAGACTCCTCTAGTGGCTTATTCATATTCCCCTTAGCAAGCTCATAAGGAAGCTCAGAGAATTCATAAAATGGTTTTAGTATATTATTTCTAAGATATAAATATACAAACAGCAATGCTAATCCTACAATTACAAGCACAATATTTAGGAACAGCAATACCTTATTATTATCTGAGTTTGCAGGAATATATGTAATTTTATAAATATATCTATCTGTCGCCACTATATAGTAGTCTTCATTTTCATGCTCAACTAAATCACTTATTGATGCTCCCGTTTCATCTATTTGTATTGATTCTAAGCCCGTCAAACAATCATAGGGTTCCATTCTGCAAACCAAATAAAGCTCCTCAAGGGAATCAGGAGCTCTATTATCTGTCTTTTCATAAGCTTTTATAGCCTGTTCTACACGATTTAGTGCAACCTTGTGTTCTCTGCTATTGTCCGAAAAATCATAATGATGAACTATTACATTTAGAGACACTATACATGCTATAAAAATAATTATTCCAATTATAAACAATCTGTCTATCTTTTTCATATAAAGTACCTTTATTAACAAAATCTATATCCCACACCCCATACTGTCTGTATGTGCACAGGCTTCTTAGGATCATCCTCCAATTTTTCTCTAAGCCACTTAATATGTACGGTTAGAGTCTGTAGCTCACTATCGCTGTCAAAGCCCCATATCTTATTAAAAAGCTCATCCTTAGATATTACCTTGTCTTTATTCTCCATAAGATATAAAAGTAGCGCATATTCCTTAGCATTAAGAGACTTTTCCTCGCCATTTTTATATACCCTATGTCCTATCTTATCCAGCTTAATATCACCACATACTATCTCTTCTGTGGAATACCTTCTCTTGAATATTCCCTGTACCTTGGCAAGAAGTATATCGATATCGTATGGCTTTTCTATATAATCATCAGCCCCAAGCAATATGCCATTAAGCTTATCTTCCTTACTGTCCTTGGCACTTACTATGATTATAGGAGTATTGTCCTTCTCTCTAATCTTACTACATACAGCAAATCCATCCATACCAGGAAGCATAATATCTAATATAAATAGCTTTGCACCTTCTGACTCAAATACCTCCAAGCCCTCTTCCCCTGTCACGGCAAGGTACGCATCATATCCTTCTGCCATGAGGAAGTCTTGCAGGAGACCTCCTATTTCCTCATTATCCTCTACTACTATTATATCCGCCATTTTTTACCTTCCTTTTATGTAATATAAAACCTATTAACCACACTACTCCTGCTACCAAAATAATAGGAACTGCTATGATTGTTATACCTAAGGCTCTAAAGGCCCAATCTCCCGACATACGTTGTCTGCACAAATCAATCATATACACATCAATAAGTGTGTATCTCTCTTGATTCGTATGATCCACATATTCTAGCTTTTTAGCAAAAATTTCTAGATTATCATTGCTGGCAGGATTTTTATCCACATATTCATCATCCATAGAAACTATCAAATTCTCATAGTAGTCTCCATCTAACCAAACCTCTCGATGTGCCTCAAAGAGGAGATATTCCCTGCCATCTATTACTATATTACCCTGTCTGGTACATGTATCATAGCTATCAGGATATCCAGCTTCTCTAGCCTCCCTATAATTCTCTGAATACTTATTCCACTGTATCTTATACACAATCCATACAGTTGCATCAAAGACTATAAGAACAACTATTACTACAAGTATTATGTACCCAAATATTTTCCATGGCTTACTTAATGTTTTGTTCCCCATTTTGCTCTCCATTCATTAACGCATACAGCTTACTACCAATTGCTATGAAGAAACAACCGACCCCATAGCATATAATATCCTTTATATCAAAGGTAGTTCCTACTAGTACACTAAAAAATTTATTATCCTGCAATCCTAACAGCTTCACAATATTAGCATACTGCATTAGTTCCACAAACACACTGAACAAGAATATGTACAACGGTAACAATTTAACTTTGTTCGGTATAAATATACGAATAAATGTATAAATCACCGCCACAACCAATACATCTCCCACATATGGTCGTACAAAGCTATCGTGGACGAATAAGGCAATCAGAACTTCAATTATTAATAAAACTATTGTTATAATAAAATATGTTACTCTTCTTGACCTCATCACTTTCTCCTTATATCAACAAAGAATGCTAACATTAATCATCTAGACGCTTAAATCTTGGGACAATTTCCCCATCAATCTCAACATCCTCGAAGAACATATCCTTAGGTCTAACCCAGATTCCATAATCTCCATACTGCGCCTGATAAACCACCATTTCTTCTAAGGTTTCGCTATGCTTTGCAATACCTATAACCTTGTATTTATTCCCTTTATAGTGTTGATATAATCCTGTCATATTTACCTCTTAATCAATTCATACTATCTATAATTTCAAGCTAGGCAGCAGCCTTATCACCCTTATTTCCTACATATCCTGCGATACTTCCCACGATACCACCAAGCACATGCGCTAAGTTAGACACATTATCCTCTATAGCAATACCTCTGTAGATTTCCTGTCCAATATATATAACTGCAATAAGTATAAATGTAAGCGGAATCTCGCCCTGCTTAAAGCTTGTAAAGGATGAAAGAAGTATAAATGCGAATACCACACCACTTGCTCCACATAAAGCTATATTAGGGAAGAATATATAGTTAAGTATTCCTGTTATAAGTCCTGTAAGTGCTATAACCTCTATCAAATCCTTGGCACCATACTTTTCCTCAAGAAGTGGTCCAAGTAAAAGAATATATGCTATATTACCCATAAAATGTGACCAGTTGGCATGTCCAAATACATGAGTAAACATTCTCACATAGGTCATAGGATTTGCCAGTGATGAATGATAGGTCATAAACAATGCTCTTGTACTGGCATCACCTGTAATCATTCCAAGTATGGTTGCAATTAAGCATATTATAGAAAAAACAAGAACCACAGGTGCATTAAATGTAATTTTAAATTTCTTCATAAGATTCCCTCCCAAAGTGTCAAACTATTTGCTGAAATTATACTACATAAGTACCTTTTATTCCATAATATATTATAAAAAGACACAGAGCTGTGCATTATACTCCTTGGCCGGCCTGCCTAGGATACAACAGATGATACAACAGAAAATGCAACACAGGGCTGTGCATTATTCTTCTTGGCCGGCCTGACTAGGGATTGGGCATCGCTGACACTTAAAACGGTCAGCTCAGCCCAACCCTGTCGCGGCCGGAATGAAGTTTATTGGCACAGCCCTGTTTCATATTACTACCATCCCATGTCAGATAGCCAGTTGTTGATTTTTTTCTCGCGTTCCTTTACTACTGTCTTGATATCTTTTACAGCACTCTCATTAACAGCAGATAACTTTCCAAGTTCCAATTCTCCCTTGATGTTTCCGTCAACTATATACATCACCTTGTTACATTTTGCAGCAACCTTCATATCGTGAGTTACAATCATCATAGTTGTTCCATCATCGTTAAGAGAATTGAGAATACTCATAACCTCATCTGATGCGCTTCTATTAAGTGCTCCTGTTGGCTCATCTGCAAATATAATCTTAGGGTTGTTAATAAGACTTCTACAGATACATGCACGCTGAAGCTGTCCACCTGAAACCTCAGTTATGTCATTATCTGCAATCTCCGATATCTCTAATCTGTGCATAAGCTTCTTGCAGTTATCATCAATCTTCTTTCTCTCGTCCTTATTCTTTGTCGCCTCATATGCTGGAAGGATAATGTTGTCCATAACAGAAAGGTTCTTAAGCATATGCATCTGCTGAAATATAAAGCCCATATACTTTAGTCTTGCATCGGCCAAGTCCTTTTCACTTAAATTAGTAATCTCCATATCTCCAAGGACTACAGTGCCTGCAGTAGCTCTATCCATACCTGATACGCTGTATAAAAGTGTGGATTTACCTGAGCCGGATGGTCCCATAATAGCTACCATCTCTCCCTCTTCTATCTGGAAATTAACATTTTTTAGTACGTTGTTTTGTCTCTTGTTAGTTATATATGTTTTACAAAGGTCTGTTACCTTTAATGCTGTTGCCATATCTATTTCCTCCTATATCATATCCTTACTCTATCTCATTCATATCATTTACAGTAATCTTTCTAACGCTAAGCATAGTGACCATACACATAAGCACTGATGCCACAAATATTGCTAGTGGGTATATCACATACACTTCAAGATAATTAATGTCAAACACTATCTTGCTTGCTCCCATCATCTTAAACACCTGACCTGATGTAAGCTGAGAGAAAGGTGTTCCTGTAAGTGTTCCAAGGACTACTCCAAGGAATAGTACTATGGCAATTCTTTTGGTCTGCCAGCTTATTATTTTCCCATTAGAAAAACCTATTGATTTAAGCATCGCCATCTCTCCACGCACACGAACCAGAAACATTTTCTGCATTAAAACAACAATTAAAATGTTTACTACCATTACAATACCAAGCATAGCATACTTGATGGGAACTAGCATATCCGATATACCACCTATCATTCTGTCTATAAATTCAATAAAGCTCTCAACCTGACATTCTGGCATTGCTACTTCAAGTTTATCTATAGCCTTCTCTTTTTCCTCATCAGTTAAGTCATCTATAAAGTCGCACTGTACACCAAAGCAGAATGATACTAAGGAGTAATCAAGCTCTACAGTCTCTGTAACTCTTATTCCTTCACCATTATTATTCATGGACTGATATATAGCAGTTATAACAAAAGGCTTATCCTCCCCCTTTATGGATATATATACTGTATCTCCAATATCTACGCCAAGTCTTTTCGCTACAACATGAGTCATGGCAATTTCATTCTCGTACTTTGGAGCTGAACCTTTTATGTACACATAATCAGATATGTCAGTTCTTAGGCCCTGGAAAACAATGGTTTTAGTAACCTTATCACCAAATGTCACCTTAATTCCCTGCCAGCCTATCTCCATAGAAGTTCCTTCAACCTCATAGCCATTTTTTTCAATAATTTCCTCAGTTTCATCCATCAAATCATAATATCCCTGTTTATCGCCATTGGTTGAAACCTCATTAAAGGCTACTTCGTTGGTAATAACAATATCTGTAACCTGTACTGAAAACCAATCGGCAATTTTTTCTGAGCGAAGAGTATTTATGGTATTAATTGGCATTACTACCATCCACACACCTATCATAGTAGCAAAAAGTAATATAAGATACTTCTTCAACTCACTTAATACATCATTAAATGCCATAAATGAAGTTGTTTCTTTTCTACTTCCATGAAGCTTAATTAATCCCTTACGCTTAAATCTTTCACCGTTATTACCACTTCTTATGGCATCCATAGGAGTTGATTTTTTAATTTTAGATGTACTAAGATAAGCAAATAGAATTACTACCACTGCCACAACAACGCTTATTACAAGCTGAATTAATATATTACTTCCACCATTTTCTATAACCATGTTCTTCATGGCAGACTTTATTAATGCATTTGAAAATGGAATACTTAGTCCAAAACCTATGAGCGCACCAACTATGGAAATCAACATATATTTTACAACATACAGTTTTCTGATCCCTACATCACTTATACCTATGGCCTTCATAATACCAATTTCCTTATAGTCTTCATTAACGGTGAATACTATAGCAAATCTAAGAATCACAATAGAAATAACAACTAAAAGCAGAGATGCAACAATAAATATTGCAGCTATAATCATATCCATTATGTAGCCAATCTTAAATGTAGCTTTAGCATCTCCAAATACAACTGGTATATCCTGCTTGGCATATTCATTTTGGAATTCTTCTAAGTTATTTAACTCAAGAGAATACAATCTGCTATACATATAACCGCCGTCAGCCAGAAGTCTATCCATATCGTTTTCGCTAACTACAAGTCTGTGAGTACCCATCAAGTCTGAACCTAGACAGGCATCCTTACAAATCCCCTTAATAGTAAGCATCATAACAGTGTCATCGGACATTTTAAAGCTGAGCTTGTCACCTATCTTTAAATTACTTGCCTCAAACTCTCTTCTAGGAAGGTATATAGAACCATCCTCCACATTAGTTATCTCCTTGTTATGCTCATCAAAGTACTTTTGTTGCTTTGAATTATAGGACATAATTAATACTGTACCATTTAATTCAAGGTCTGAACCATCCTCCTTTTTAATCTGACTATTTCCAGTAATGACCGCATGATCCATAGTGTAGCTGTCAACATATTCATTTTCAGTCAGATAATCCTCCAGCATAACCTGGGCTTCAAGAGGCTTTTCCGCACTCCCTCCTAAACAAGATATTATTACATAGTCACCAACCTCTGCCTTATCAAAATAGGAATCCAAACCACCTGTTATAAGTATAAGGTTATTCACACTACCTGCTATAAACATAGCTGCAAGCATAATAAAAACAAGCAGTATAAAATTAATGGTTTTCTTACTTTTTAAGCTTCTTTTTAAAATCTTAAAATTCATAATTTGCCTCCTTCTTAATCTATCTGCTTGGATGATAATATATAAATTATTAAAAAATCCTTAAAATGCGCGTAACAATGAGTCATGCTGGACAGTGGCTAAATTCTACTCGTCGGGTGCTTGCACACGTAAGAGTAAATTTAGACAGTGGACAATACGACGAATGTCGCGACACTGAGCGACGCGCAGCGTTGCGATGTGTCGGCATGACTCATTAATATGTTAATGCACAGATTCGGCGGTTGTGACTGCTGGGAGCTTGCTCACAAGCAGACATAATCCGGCGAAGATGTATACGACGAATGTCGCGACACTGAGCGACGCGCAGCG
>JAGALE010000006.1 GCA_017625335.1 Lachnospiraceae bacterium | reverse complement strand
CTCACATTTAAGCTACAATGAAATCATCAATTGATTTAAGTAACTCTGCAATCTTACCTTCATCTTCTGAATGTATATTCATACTAATATCCTTGCTTAAGTCTAAGCTGAATATACCCATGATTGACTTTGCATCAATTACATATCTACCTGATACTAAATCCATATCAAAGTCTGTTTTTGTTACCTCGTTTACGAATCTCTTGACTTTGTCAATACTGTTAAGTCTCACTTTTACTGTTCTCATGTCTCTACCTCCGTGACAATTTTCCAAATTTTTCCTTTAATTTACATCATTATATACATTAATGCTTATAATTGAGCTATTACATAAATATTAAAAGCACCCAAATATACTGGATGCTTTTAATATTATTATAAATGTGTAGTAGCAGATATAGGAGTCGAACCTATTATCTCACAGGGTATGAACCTGGAATGGTTTATGTATCCGTTCCACTCATCTGCAAATAGCGGGAGTAGGACTTGAACCTACGACCTTTGGGCTATGACCCCAACGAGCTTCCAGCTGCTCCATCCCGCGATAGCCTAATATACTATGTTAAAATATTTGTGGCTTAAGGTCACCACAACCACACATCTGTTGATTACTGGAACTTTTGTTCTTCCAATTAGCACTAAGTCGTTGCATCAACTACCTAATACTCTTATATACTAACATACTTACCAAAATTTGTCAATATATTTTATTAATTTTTTAATTGTTAAATTAATAACCAAATTCCTGTGCCCAGTACCATCTACCATCGGTTCCTATATGTATTGCAATTGCACCAGTATTGAACTCATTGAATAATATATTATCTTTGTGTGTTGGTGATGCCATCCAAGCATCAAACACTGATTGAGATGTATCATAACCCTTTGCAAGGTTTTCACCATACATCAGATTGCTGTTAACAGTCCACCAATCGGAACCATCAGGTCTGGTATGTGAGAATGACTGAGATGCTTCTACAGCTCTAACTGCGGATGCCTGCTCTAAACCTGAGTCCCAAGTAAGTGCTTTTAATCCTGCCTCTGTACGTTTGGCATTTACAATATCAAATGTATGCTTTGCTATTGCCTTAGACTCAGCATTACCTGATAATGCATTGGCTAGGCTTACCATTTCAGGTTCGATGTATACTGTGTCTGTAGTATCATCATAATTTCTCATTACTGATTTCTCTGTAATACTAGCATCCTTCACTGGTGTTAATGCCCAATGAATTATTACAAATGCTGAAGCTAATATTACAATTGCTACTACTAATACTTGTCTTGATTCTTTACTCTTTAACATAGTAATCACCTCTCCTTTTTTGATTTTAGTTTTTAAAAATTATAATTTAATGTCAACTAGTTTTAATGTCATTTTAATGGCTCGTGAAAATTACTAACTAGTTATCTTATCTACTATACATGATAGGGGTACTTTATCTACAAGATATACTCCATTATCTGATATGTATATTTTATGCTCATTCATAAGCTTAGATGTATCTATTACAAATATTAATACATCTCCGTGTCTCTTACCCACATTTTTAGCTGTATCTATATCAGCTGATAAGTGTACCATTTGCCTTTGCATTGATTTAATTTCATTACTCTCGCATATTAAACTTGCATTCTCTTTAGATGTACCATGATATAAATATTTAGGAGGTGATTGTACCTCTTTAAAATCCATAACTAATCCTTTAATTGAATGACCTTGATTGGCTCTAATTTTAGTCTTATTTGAATTAAAACTGTATCTGTTTTTATTGTCATTAGCCACAATTTGTTCAAGAGTATCTAAATCAATTACCCATTTGCTGGCTTCATGATTATTAATTGCAATAATCAAACTTCCAACGTTTATCCATCCATTATTCTCAAGTGATAATCCTATTTCTTCTGGATGGTGTCTTAAAATAAATGATAAGAACTTACTAAATTCCTGTTCATTCTTTTTAGTTATCTGTTTCTTAGTCATATTTTACTGTCCTTTCTACTATAACCAATCATTAAGTCTACCACTTTGATAGTCACTATATGTTCCTTCTATGATAAAGTTAATTGCATCTGCATTTTTATCATAAAAGTATGCACCATATTTTTCTATAAGCTGTTCTTTTATACTAGACTGTGCATCGTATAAACTTATTTTGTCTATTATGAATTGTCTAGTTAATTCTTTTATTTCATGTTCAACTTTATGATTGCCTTTCACTAGGTAATTACCGCTCAATGTCCCATACCCTAATGGACTTATTTCAAATTCACTTTTAACACATTTATTATTTATAGGTTCAGTTCTTTCTACACTACAACTTAATAGATGTACAAATAAATCTCTCATGGTAGGCTCTGTTGAATCCTTTTTATTAACTTCATTTCCAATATTATCTATAAGTTCCAAATTGTCTGATGCATGAAATGTTGTATGTACTGAGTAT
>JAGALE010000067.1 GCA_017625335.1 Lachnospiraceae bacterium | reverse complement strand
TCTGTTTCTTCAATAATACCAAAGTCATTGTCTTTTATGTACTGATTTAGCATAGTATCTATATCTGTTATAAGTGTATCCATCATTTCTCCATAGGCTGCTCCATCTGTTGTACTAAAGTCTGTATCATACCACTCTTGACCCAGCTTCCAATCGTATACATCAAAATACCCTTGCATAATCCAATTTGTATACTCTTCATTATCCTCAACATATAAGCATGTAATTGCTATTTGTTGTGTTTCACCAGTTGTATCCACGATTATTACAAATATTAAATGAGGCTCCCATTCTGGTACTTGTGATGTTAAGTTATCATACATTATTTGAGCAAATTCTTCATCATGCATTTGATAACAAGCTTTAACTGCATCTTCTCCTACAAGGTCTATTCTATATTCTATATAGTCTGTATCCTCGCTAGCAGGTATCATTTCAAATAATTGAACACCTTCTACACCATTTTCGATTGCATTAACAGCAGATTGCACAATGCTTATTACCTCAGTATCTTTGCCAAATGCTATAGCCGCGTTTGCATCACTATATTTTATAGTTTTACCATCATTTCTAAAGATTGCATGATATGATGCATCAGATGACTGTGCAAAACATTCTCCTGTATCATTATATAAATATGATTCGTAGCTAGCTTCTCCTGTCTGTATCTGTACATATGTATCATGAGTTTTAATATATTCTAAAGTTGAATTAATTTTTTCTTTAACTGCTTGAGCATCTTCCCCAGTGAGTGTTTTATGTTCAAATAAATAAGTAGAGATGCCGTCACCGGCATCTCCCACTTCTACTTCACTCTCAGCTTCCACTTGAGATGTTTGTGTGTTACTTAAATCCTTTGCAACTGAACCCATTGAAGCAGTGAATATTGCAAATCCTAATACGATACCAATAATTACACCCATCATAAGCCAGATGAAATTCTTAAGCCATCCGTTTTTCTTTTCTGCTACTGCAGTGTCCTTTGTTTCTTCTACTACTGTTGTCTTTTCTTCACTCACGTCGAAAATCCTCCTAAACAAATTTAAAAATTTTATTTTTATATTATTTAGTGCTATCCTTATAGGTACTTACCATATTTCCACTAAGCCATACACTATTTGAAGTACCTGCATCCATAGAATTAAAATTTTTATTATACCTGAACATCTCTGCACTAAGCAAATCTGCTGTATTCAAAATGTATGCCTCAGGACAGTTTGGTGGCAGTGGTGAACCCCATTCGGGCTTGCCATGATGACTTATTATCATGTGCTTTAATAAACTTACTGCCTCTTTTTCACTACTTAATTGTTCTGTTGATTTAATTTCTTCCTTTTCATTGATTTCATTAATTGTGTATGTCTGATAGCCTAACTGTAACTTGTATGCTTCAACATCAATCATGCTAATGCACATTGTTATGTGCGTCTCTAACGCTGCTTGTGTGCTATAGCTAGTAGAACCACTGAACCTATCAACATCTAGTTCTTGAGTTTTTGCTATATCATGAAGTAATGCTCCAGACATTAATAGTGGTTTATTTATAAAATTGGGTCCATATTTTTCTTCCCAGAAGTCTGCTATTTGTTCTGCTTGAGCTATTACTTCTGCTGTATGTACTAATAATCCACCTAGCATGTTGTGATGCAGGCTGCTAGCTGCTGTCCAAGTGCAAAAATCTTGCCAATTTGCAATTAATATATTATATACCAAGTCCTTATAAATACTCTCACTGATTATTGCTAGTGCATGTTGTATTATTTCCTGTGCATCATCCATACCTTCTGCCCATTCTATAAAATTAGACGGGTCTTCTGCAAAATGGTCGAAGTTATATAATACACAACTATATGAACCTTTATATTCTTTAATATCTATAGCTGCACAATACACGCCACCGTTTTTCATTTTTTCTATATCAGCTTCAGTAGCACCAAATTTTTTAACGTCTACTTTAACGTCCTTATCACACATATTCAGCGATAAAAATTTAGTAACTCCGTCTTTCTGTGTACGTACCTCTACATCCCTAGCCAAGAATATACCAAAAACTCTTTGGTTTATATTTGCTTGAAAATCAATTTCCCTTATATGTAAGTATTCCATGTCTTAATTAATGACCTCCTAAATATGTCAACTAGTATTTTTATAGAATATTAAAACAAAAACAAAATTTAATATCCCTTATATTTTATGTTTTAGTATAAGCCATTAATTTTATAATTATTGGTATAAAAAAATTGGGAATGCTAAAAATAACATTCCCAATGTAGTAAGTATGTATTCAGTTTATTTATCTGATATTACTCGATACTATCTACGATTTCAATATCTACACCTAATCCATCTAAGTCATCAGATGTCTGTTTTTTACTCTTTTCAGCCATTAACTCTGCATCCTTAAGCTGATTCACATATTTCAATCTAAACCACTGAGGTAGATTTGTCTTTTGAGATATATACACCCAATCAATTTTGTCCTTGAGATTGTTATAACCAGGCTCTACATGTTCTCCAGTTGTATCTCTCACAACTGTTATTGTAGGAATATTAAGCTTTGTAATATCTACTGCAGGTATTACACCCATATTAGACTGTACTGCAGTCATTACATCCTGTAAACATTCTTCATAGTTTATGTAGTTTAACAGCCCTGTACTTAATGCCATGAATTCTTCAAGGAAATCAGCTGACATATCAGAATACTTACAAACATATGAGAAACATATATTGTCATAATCACTTAATGCTTTGTCTCTAATTTCTTCTTCCGTATGTGGCGTTGTTGACCATCTAATCCATTCAGAAATATCATATGTCTTTTCTTTATCAACTTTACTGACATACTTTTTGATTACTCTACGCTTGTCCACTGAATTACACATGTTTATCCTCCTTGTTAAAAGTATAGTTTTATTACATAATTATTATACCATATATACTCCATAAAGTCAAATTAGATTTTCATTTATTTTTGAAATTTTACTTATCCACAAAGTTATCCACATTATACACAAACCAATACCAAACATTTGTTCTAATAAAATTTTCAAAAATTTTTGACTCAAGGAAGTCTTAATTGAAATTTAATAATGTAAATCAATAAAAATTAGTTATGTATCAAGCATTTATTCACTAGTCGATTTTTTAAATTTAATCTAACTACCAATTACCTATACTAAAAATAATTTTTTAAAAAATGTATAAAAATAGCAAGATGCTTTTAATTTTAAACACCTTGCTATTTAACTTTTTAATTTAATGTCGTATTTAATTTTTAACTAATGACTATACTATCTTCTTTGTCTTGGTGAGAATAAATCTAGTATGGTTCCTCCAAGACCCATCACAGCACCTACACCAATAACTGCTAGTGCAAATGTTGAATATGCTACACCTCTGGCTATCTTAGGGTCATTATCCATAAAATAGTCTTTTCCCTTGGAACCTACATTCTTTCCTATTGCTTTACTGTTGTTAAACACTGTGTGTAAATATCCAGCTGCTTTTGTGTGTAATCTAGGATTTTTTTGTGCACATACGTTTTCAGCTTCCATTCTAAACTTCTGCATTCCAAGTTCTTGGTTTAATCTTTCTGCTGTTTGTGCATATTCACTACGTGTATATACATTTGCTGTGTCGCCGAATCCCTGTATTGTCAATGTTTGGAAATTTCTATTTTCTTGGAATACTCTCCAAATATCATGTGCTATATCATTTCCATTTGTACCATACTCTAACATTAAATGACTAGCTGCATCTAAGTCTACTATTAAAGACCTAAGCATCGGGAATTTCTTAAATGTTTCTCTAGCGTGGAATATGTTATCAAGTGTTATACCATATTCCTCGTCTAATAGTGGAGCTATGTTTATTAACTTACCATTAGCTGTAACTTGTTCTCCTGATATAGCTAATTTAGTTATTACACTACGACTACCAAACTCTTTTACTATCTGTTTTAATACCTCATCCCAATATTTCTTAAATATATAGGCTGTACCGTTTCTACTTTCAAACAGTTTCTTCTTAAATCTTTCTGTTGTCTTATAGGATTGCATGTAAACATCCCTGAATGCATTCATGTCAAGAGTTAATACATTACTTGTAGCACGAGGATTTATTATTGTCTCTCCCCTTTTATCTCTTGTATATGATATATTTTCAACAGGCATTTCATACATTGGTGAGTGTAACCCCATCTGTTCATACATACTTGCTCTGTCGTTATCCATTTGCATAGATGGTGCAGGTCCATCTTGTATGTCCTCAAAGTCATTGTATGACTGTGCAGGTTCACCAAATTGTGCCCCTTGCCTTAATGGTGTATTATTGATAGGTGTATCAAATATGGTTGTTTGGTTTTGAGTTTGTGCTGTGCCTTGACCCATATTTTGAATAGGTTGTTGACTTGCGTATTTACTTAGCCATTGTCTCATCATATCTTCAGATGGTACTATATCATATTGAAGTGCACCATTTGAATATGCCTCATACATACCTACTAAGAATTTACTGTTATTACCAGCATCATTACCAGATTGTATTTTATAGTTACATTCATCTAATACTGTATTGGGCTGTACAGCTCCTCTACTAGCACAGTAGGCTAGCGTACTTATGTATATAGCTGCTATCCTTAATCCTGTCTTGCTATTAGACCTATCTGAGTAAATAAAATCATTTCTTCTTAATCTATTCTCTATATTTTTCTTATAGTACATACCCAGTAATGTAGTGTCTAAGTTCATTCTAGCTAAAGCTGTTGTTTTCATTAATCCCATACTTCTGAGTTTTTCAGCTGCTTTTAACTGGTCGCTTAATGAACTATCTGCTTGCGAAGTTTGACTTGTATTATTAGCTTGCATGGAAGGTTCACTACCTGATATATCTACCCCAGTAAGGTCTACACCAGACTTTACACTTGTACTTTGTGATACGGCTCCTTGTACATGTCCAGATACATTATACATGTAATCAAGTAATGAACTAGCAAGTCCTTTTTCTTTAATAAATCTCTCTATTCTTTCATATCCTAAATATAATTGCTGAGCTGCTGTCTTTCCACTCATTGCTAATAATTTATCAGAATAAGCTTCAAAGCCTATCTCTTTAATAACTGACCCATCTGCATTAAGTGATACACCTATAAGGTCTTGTTCAGATAACCCAGCTGCCTCTGCATTTCTAACTAATAAATCCTTATCACTAGCATTTGAGTAAACATTGAATGGTCTGAATACTGTCATAGATGAATCTGTATTTACATTATTACCTATACCCCAATATCCACCATTTTTACCAGTAAATCTGGTATCATACCATGTTGTATTACTCTGTAAATCAGCTAGAGTACCATAAACTTTGGAGCCTCCACGTCCTGCGGCTGCTCCACGTCCCATAATTTTAACCACAGAACCAGATTCCTGCATGATTGCTTTAGCTATTAATGAATCCTTAGTATAGTTATTAGGATAATCAGATGTCTGCCAAATATAAATAGATGTTACTTCAGCTTTACGGAATGTAGAACCAAGTGCTGTTGCAAGTCTATCTTTTAATATACTTCTCCATACATTGTACTCCTCTATGAATTTCCATGTGGGGTCTTGCATGTAATTGATGCCCTTAATCTTACCATCAACCTCTTCTTTAGCTTTTTTACGCTCATCTTGTTTAGCATTAAGTTGCTCCATAACAGAACTCTCTGTAGCTGCTAACTGTTGTACTTCATCAAATATAGCTACTAACCAGTGTTCATTATGCCCACCATTAGTTACTACTGATGCTCTATCCTCAGCTAAGTCAAGAAATAACTCAAGCCCTCTATAATATGTATTTAGTAATAAAAACTTTTCAAGTGATTGCTCTGTAGGAAATAACCCATCTGGTACATATTCTTTAGCTATGAATCTATCAACTGTTCTAGTGCAATTACCTTTTTCTAGTCCAGCTCCAGGTGTTTCTTTACCATTAAATACTGCTGCATCTAAACCCTTATCCCAAACTACTTTGCACAAAGGTATTGCTGTATCAGGTTTTGCATCCATGTACATCAATGTACAGTCATCTGCTAATGCAGATGCTATAAGGTTAAGAGTCATTACACCTTTACCAGAACCCTTGGAACCGTACAATGCTAATACACTATTATTAGAATCTTTAAAGTTATATGTCATTATTGTACCATCATCTTTTTTACCAAGTATTACGTTACTCCAGCTTGGTTTTATATCCTGTTCCTTTAGTATATCTAATACTTGATATGCAAATAATGCATCTTGTGAGTAGGCTTTATCATTATATATAACATTTAATTCCATTACTCCATCTTTACTACTACCAGGCACCACATTTATAGTAGATGCATTTCCAGTATTTAAGCTATTTTTTAACCTAGCAGCCACATCACTTATATTTATGGCTGAATCTGAGCATATACGCAACTTTGTATTAACATCTTGTTTTCTCTCACACACAACTATTACATTTTTAAGTGCATTTGATAATATCTGATTAATTCTATCTGTCTCAGATAATGATTCCTGAGTAATATCGCTGGTTATTCCCATGTCATTATATGCTTTATAAAAGTAATATTTAAGTGTTTGTGTCATCCACCCTCTAATACTCTCATATTTAATTATTTTTGTATCACTATCATTTTTTATATTATGCTTAGTTAAATATGCTCTAAGTGACCTATCTCTATCAAATGTATTTTTACAAAAATTAAGATGCCCAAACATAAATTTGAGATGTAAGTCTGTGTATATAATCGGTGAACCATGATTAGATAACTCTACTATATCAGGCTCTTTACCTGCTGGTGCATATACTGTATATTTTTCACCTAGCATCTCTACAAGTTTAAAGTACAATTCCATATCTTGTGCTAGGTCTCCAGTTACTCTTCTACCACCTTCGGATGTTGATTTTATTATACCTGCATTTGTAAGTATACCAGCAGGTTTAACCAATCCATAACCTGATTTATATAATTTATCATATGCGCTCATTATACCAGCTATTATGTTTTTCAACTTACCATCATATAACTTATACTTTTCAAAAAGTTCCTCCATAGATGCTTCATTAGAATTAACACTTGTATCATCTATGTTATCATTATTATCTTCACTATCTTCTAATATATCATCAAGTATATTAGAATCTTCGTCCTCTATTAATATATCATCTTCAGTGTCAAATTCTATATTATCAAGTATATCGTCATCATCGCCTATTGATGCTAATTCTTCATCTGTTATATCAGATGCTAATTGCACACCAAATGTTGTAAGTGCATTATTTATACTATCAGGCGTAATCATAGTTTCTATGTTTGCACCAAGAGAATTTATCATAGCTTCTATTGCATTATAAGCTGAATTATAGTTTGTTTTGCCTGTATCAGCTGATTTATATTTAGATACGAAGCTATGTAAAAATCTATAATTCATCAAGTCTACTACTTGTAAATTCTGTACTACAGATAAGAATAATGTCTTATTTAATAATATTTTGTAGTTATCTATATTTTCTACTATCTTATCATTTAGTCCTTGTGATGACCACTCAACTAAATTGTCATACTTAGTAAGTAAATCAACCTTAACACCAGGCTCCATTTCCCTTATAGCGTATAAAGCTATTTTAATTTGTTCTGTAAGAATTTGTGCTGCCATTAAGTTATCCTCCTAATGATTAATCTAATTTTAAGTTTATTACTGATGCAAATCTACTTCTATTTTTCTTAGTCATCTCCATAAATACTCTTTTTAAATCTTGAGATGATAATTTTGAACCAGCTACTGCAAATTGCAATACTTTATTAGCTGTAGCTGAATCATATCTTGTTTCTATATCAACCAACAAGGCTTCAAGCTCTGTCATTTCACCAACAACTGTGTCTTGTTCAGTTGTTTCTTCTTCACTAGATGTACCATACATTTGTTGTCTTGTATAATCATCTATTTTTCTAGTATATCTTTCTATTTCCCCTTTAAGTTTCTCATAGTCAAACTTATATGTATTATCCTTTATAATGAATTCTTTATTTAACTTGGGTAGTCCACTTCTTAAATCACCCAATAGCACTAAACTTCCAGATGCACCTATAAGTTCTCTATTTACCTCGTACCAAGTTTGCTTAGCTGCTTCTAAATCACTAAATGACTGGTCAACCTTTACCATACTTGGATGACCCAATACATCATCAAGATTACTTACCATTGCTATTAATTTAAGTCTAGGATATCTTTTTCTTAAATCTTTTATACCACCAGAGTTAAATGCTGAGAAAAAGTCTATAATTTGATTACTAACAGTTTCCTGTGCTTGTGTACTCTTTGTTATAAATGATGTATACATTTCAGGTGTGCATATATTACTGAAATAAGGTGCTACATCACTTGAAATTAGCATTGTCCAGTCAAAATAAATTTCTTCTATATTATTACATACCCATGGATTTGCTATTACACCTATACCATTACCTTCAACTGTATAATTGTCAGGTTCCTTAGCATTAGCGTTTATAGATTTTTCACCCATGTATTCATTGTATCTCCTACCGTATGTGAATATCTCATTTGCTACTTTAAACAAATTATCATCACTAGGAAATTCTGTTACATGCCATTTAGGTGTTGTTTGTGCACCTTTTGAAACCAATGCACTATAGTATTGTACTATTACTTTACTGCCCGTAATAAACACTTTTCTTATGTTTGTAGGCGAATTATAATTATTAACAGATGTGTTTTTAAATATCTCACTTTGTTCTGCCTGTGTCTCACCAAGTTCACTGCCATTATATCCTGGTATATGTGGATATAATACAAAGCCATCTGATGATATAGGCCTATGCATTGCTTTCTTAATTATTTGATTTAAGTTTTTCTTGATTTTAGCTTTAGCCATGTTTATTAATCTCCTTATTTAATCATTTTACCATTTTTATCAAAGTTAATCTCTAAATTCCTATAGTCTGCTTTATTTATTGGTTCTTGTATATTATCAAGTTTTTTATACATAGCATTTGGATTATTAAATATTTCCTTAGATTCCTTCTGATGTCTCATGTATTCTTTTTTATTCTTCTTTTGTTTCTTAGCTTCTTCTTTAATTGCCTTCTTCTTTTCTTTATTAGCTCTACCTTTTCTCTTAGTTGCGTGTATAATATATCCTATACCAAATATAGCTAATAAAGGCATGCAGCACTTAATTAAAAACACAAATAAATCTATTAATTTTATTATGTCATTTACTGACCCTAAATTTGTTGCCTGTTCTATAACCATGTTTTTTACCTATACTCTTGTTATCTTTGTATTCCTATGAAATGCATCTTCCTTAATTACACACTGTTTTGGAACTATAACCTCTTTTATTCTAGGACATCCATAAAATGCTTTTTTACCTATATACATAAGTGTACTAGGAAATATTACTGTTTCTAACTTAGAACAACCAATGAATGCTCCACCTTGTATCTTTTCTAAATTATTACCAAATTTGATACTTTGTAATTTTTTACAATATGCAAATGCTTTTACACCAATTACAACTGCTCTCAATAAATTTGCTTTATTTATATTTGTTTCAGCAAAAGCTTCTTCTTTTATTATAAGTGCATTTGTTACTATTACACCTCTTAAACTACTTTGTAAAAATGCTCTTTCCCCTATTTCAATTTCACTACCAGAAAACTTTACTGTTATTATTCTGGAGTCGTAACATAGTTCATTTGGTATATATTTAATACCATGTCCAATCTCAATTTCATCGAGGTCATCTAACTCTGAAAAGCACCCTTCACCAAGTGACTGTACATCATTAGGTATTACCAACTTATTTACATTACCACCAAATTCTTCTATATGATATATTCCGCTTGGAATCGTTGCCTTGTGTACACCCACTTTATGCTCTAGGTAAGTTACATATAAGCCGTCGGTCTCCACTCTAGCTACGTCAATATTCCAATCGTCTTTTGTATTTTTTACATTGTTGTCATATATCAAAGGAAGTTTTATATAACCATTGTCTTTGAATATTTTTATATTATATTTGCTACCTATCTTGTCTACTATTGCATTAAATAATTTCAATTTGTCTATATCGTCTATTTCCAGTATTTCCATTAATGCATCCATTGTGACACTATTTCCATATACGAAGTCCTTAAACTCATTGGATGCGACAAAACTGACTAATCCATTATTATACCCTGTTATTATACAGTATTCCAATATCTTATAATTACCATAAAAATACTTTTTATAGTACTTAATTTTTTTGTTTGGATTCATATTACTCATTATTATGTTACTACTTTTATCTACTGTCACATTTTTTATACGCTCACAGTATTCACTTATTTCTACTCCGGTCATCAACCTAGTTTGCATTGTTATCTCATCTAGCACCTGTACAAGCTCTATTTTATTTGTATTAATATCTGTATATGCACGTATAGCCCACATAGTTCTCTCAACCTCATATAAATTATAAAAATTTAACTACTATTGATTATTATGCTATTTTTTAGGTCTTTATACGTTTTCCAACAAGTACACATAATGTATACCAAATATAATACTTTTATACTGTCAAATTTAATTATAATAGTAATCATTAGATTAATTATTAAAAAAGGGAGCCACTATCAATCTAGTGACTCCCTTTTATTACATTATGCACATTGTGCCATCAATAATTTTTATTTTATTACAATCTCTGAATACTTTGTTTTCTTCCAATGTTCTAACAAAGTCGTCAAAGTTATGTATCTCAAACCCAGTACCACAATCTACATGATACTCTTCAATTACACCATCCCTAACTACCTTAACGGATGCTTCTTTAGTTACTATAAAGTACCAACATTGTTCTTTATTATACTGACTATATGAAATTTCATATAATACAGTATCTACATCATATTTTGAAGGTGTTAGATCATCTGAAATATCAATGAATAATTTATTATCGTCAATGATTATCTCATTATTACATCTGTTATACTCACTTAACTTTAAATTTTCTGCTAAGTCGTTTAACGATATATCCCTAACAATGCTTTGACTGGATAAGATTCTCCCATCTTTAAAAATTGGTACTTTGAATTCACCAATGTTTGAGATTGTAAAAGAATCTTTCTCCCTACAATATTCAATTGCTACTGCCAATTTCATTTTATTACCTCCTGTATTTTTAAATGATTATACTTCCTCCTTTCCTTAATTAAAATTAATTCATAGCTTATATAAAAAGTCAATATAATAATAAACTATATACTTATAACCTCATTATTACTATCCTGTATACTATTATTTAGTTCAGGTATATTAACATTTTCAAATGTTAACTCCTCTTCTTGCTCATCGTTTTCCTGAATGTCATTTACTTTTTCACTATAATCATATTCTTTAGTACCGTCACCTTGTAAATAAACTCCATTCTTTGATATATAATGCTGTTTTACTCCACTTACATCTCCAACCATTTCAAGATGATATACATGTGAACCTTCTGGAATGTATCCATGGTCATTTACAATGAATTGAAATCCTATCTCAGTGAAACTCCATAATATATCAGTTACAATCTTTCTATTATGCACTGACAGACCAGATATTACCTCGTCCATTACTAATATTCTACGACTACCTGTAATAACAATAAGTGATAATATACTTAATAAGGATACTATCTGTGCTAATCCATGCCCACTATCTGTTTTAAGACTACGTGTCTTTCCATTTCCTACATGCAATATTAACTCTAACTGTGGATATTGTCCATTTCGTGTGAACTCGTGAATCTCAATCTTGCGTGTAGTATTTTGAAACATACGTTGTAATGCTACATTTAAACTCTGCTCCAAGAAATTATATGCTTTACTTACTGCTTCATCACTGACTTGCCTCAATATTATTATAGCATTAGATGCTATGTCCAGCGCTTCTTTATTATTTTTATTCTGTTCTACAAGTTGTTCTATAGATTTTTCTAAGTTCTCTTTACTTTTTATGGCTGCTGCATTTTCAATTTCTATCATGTTAACTACTTTTACAAACTGATTTACTTGTTCTTTTAACTGCATTGTGTCCATTTCAGTGTCCTCTCTACATATTATTATAATTACTAATTATAATATAAAGTTATTTACTAAAGTATCCTTTTGTTGTTGATAAGAATTGCTCTATAGCCTCAACGCCACCATTCTCAATATAGTGTTTACATAATTCTATATACTTTTTATTTCTATATTCTTTAAGTTCTTTCTCAACTTTCTCAATTTTAACTATTTCTTCATCTGTATATAATACATTTATTTTACGTAAATCTTCATTTGATATATTTAGTAGTAAATAATCTGCAAATGCATCACAAACTGCATCTATCTGTATTTGCTTATTATCTATTTTCATAGTTCGCATTAAATAATGTACTAATAAATCTTCATTAATGCTTTTCCGTATTATTTCTCTAAGACTACTCTTATTTATATCTTGCAATTCAAATTCATTTACTATGAATAATAAATACTGATTTACATTTGGTGCTTTCCTAAAGTAATCTTCTACTACATCTCCTATACCATCACTGTAACCAAGTTTTTTACTGATGTTTACTGCTACTATATCACTGTATAAATCATATTTATTAAACTTTAAACTATCACTTGTAAATGATTCCATTGCTTTAGCATAAGATGTGTCATAATCTTTTGTATCAAGTTGCTCTATACACTCGCATAGGTCACCTTTCCATCCACCTAAACTACCTAATCCTTCTTTAATGCAATTCATTGTTGCATACATATGTGTTGTTTGTATTTCAAAATCAGTACCATTTATTCTTATTGTTTCTTCTTTTCTTAATTTTGCAAATAACTCTGGATTTGACGATTCAATTATACTGTTTATATTGTCATCATCATATCCCACGAGTTCTCCCCAATATACACTGTTATATTTATTTCCTCTCAACATAACTAGTTTTTGATTAAGTGAAATATTATTTTCATATGCTATAGTATCTAATTCTTTTAATTGCTCTATAAATTTTATATTATCCTCATCAGTTATTTCATAGTTATATACCATCAACTCTTTGTATTCTATATCTTCTATTATTTTATATTCTTTTTCCTCGATGATTTCTTCTTTTATTAATGTTTCTGTATTACTATTTGTATTATTATCATAATGTATATTATTTTTTACTGTTGTACTATCCTCTATTATATCTTGTTTTATTACTTCATCTGTAAGCTTAGTTTCTATACATCTATATGAAAATATTACTAATATTAACAATGCCATGAACCATAACGTTGTTCTTACCCAACCTTTCATAATATTACTCCTCATCAAAAAGTGTCAATTGCCTATATATTCTATGTGCATTCTCTGCTAATCTTTGTAGTTCTAATTCAGCAGCTGTCATCTTCCAATTTATACCCCCAGCCTCTTCTATATTTAAACCGTAGAAATCAGCTAACCCGTATTCATCCCTTTTATTTATATGTATTACTCTACCATTTTCAAGTTCCAATCTACTTCCAGTTTGGTGAAACCTAAAAGGTACATCATATTCTTCACACTGTTGTTTAATATCTTTTACCCAAGACATTTTTAAAATACGTGCTATTCCATCCCAACCTATATAACTCTCCCCACTAACACTTACTTGCTCTATCTCACCACTACTAAGAAATGGTCTTATATCCATCTGCTCAAGCATTGGTGCTATTACAATACCTTTGTGTTTAATAGGTAACTCTAAAAGAATTGGTATTCTTTCCCATGCTCTGTTTTCATTTTCAGCTGTAACACTTATAATTACATTACCCCACCCGTCTAACCAATTGTCAGGTAAGCTTTGCATTATACGTTCTGGTCGTTTAGTTATAATTTGAAATAAGCAATCACTACGCTCATGTATAAATTGCCAAGCATCTTGTCGCCATACGTCTGCTTCTTCTATGAAAAAATCGGATGTCATACATGT
This sequence comes from Lachnospiraceae bacterium, assembly GCA_017625335.1. Lineage (GTDB taxonomy): Bacteria > Bacillota > Clostridia > Lachnospirales > Lachnospiraceae > Coprococcus_C. Next base: position 438 of record JAGALE010000067.1, on the reverse strand, counting down.
CATAACTAAACTGCCACTAGGTATTTTATATTGCAGTTCATATTTTTCTGAACCTTTATTTTTTGTTTTTTGCACAGGTAATCTGTATCCAGTACGTGTCAATCTCACATTATTACTATTTATACCATAGTTTTTGTCTTGCTCATACATGTAACATCTGAGACATCCCTCACTACACTTATGGCATCCATGCCAAGGATTCCACGTAAATATATTATCTCTCATAGTATTCACCACTATTTTATAAAGTCTCTTAATATCCTTCTGTACTTTGGATTTCTAAGATATTTTATGCCTCTAGCCTCTAATTGCCTAATTCTTTCCCTTGTTATCGTAAACGTAGCCAAGGTCAAAGACACGGGATGCAACGCAGAGTTCGATCATTTCCGCGTCTTCGGGAGAGGATGCGTAACGCTGCTTCAGAGCAACATCGTAGTA